>JAJZUM010000121.1:0-5363 GCA_021848605.1 Pseudomonadota bacterium
GTTGGTGTTCGCCAGAGTAATGTCGATACCATCCTGACCGGTTGCATTGGACATGCTGGAATCGGACAGAGCTTGCATGGCATAGGACTGGGAAGCAGCAGCTACAGAAGCAGCAAGGATAAGAAATTTAGTGACTTTCATTATTAAAACTCCTGAATGTTTTTTTATTGTCAATCATGCTTATTTTTAGCCAGACCAGCATAAACCAAGGTACTGGCAATCGCAGTTTTCACTGCGCCCGCTTGTTCGTTTGCGGTAGATGCATAGTATCTTAAGCCTTAGGTGTTGCCAAGTACCGTTTATCGGTTTGTGTGCTTCGTGTTAAAGGTGTGTACTGCATTGTAGCGCGTTGTTGATCACAACGTTAAAAACATGAGTCCTTGATTGCTCACGACCTTTGAGCATTCGCATCCGATCAATATAAAATAACGAACCCTTGAATTATCTTATTTTTTCATGATTTCCTGCTTTAACTCTTCATAAGAGTGCGTCGCCCTAAACTGCGGAAACTGCTGTTGAATGCTTTGCGGTGCATCAAAAAAGATACCCCGATCCGCCTCGGCCAACATACCGGTATCGTTGTAGGAGTCGCCGGCAGCAACGACTGTGAAATTCAATTCATGCAGACGACGCACCGCTTGCGTCTTCTGATCCTTCATGCGCAGGCGATAGGCCGTGATTCTGCCTGATGCATCAACGTCCAGATGGTGACAAAAGAGGGTTGGCCACCCCAGTTGACGCATCAAGGGATGGGCAAATTCGTAAAAGGTATCGGAGAGAATCATGAGTTGATAGCGCTCACGCACCCAATCCAGAAATTCACGTGCACCCGGCAGTGGCCCCATGTCGGCAATCACCTTCTGGATATCCTGCAGGGTCAAGCCATGTTCGTCGAGGAGACGCAGGCGCTGCTGCATAAGCACATCATAATCCGGAATATCCCGCGTTGTGGCTCTTAAGGCAGGAATCTTGAGCCGGTCAGCTACATTAATCCAGATTTCAGGAACCAGTACTCCTTCCAGATCAAGACATACAATATCAAACACGTCATTCCCCTTGCTTGCGTTTCATTCTTTGGTTTTGGGTTGTAGGGTCGTACACGGTCGCCCTTTAGGCCTGAATCCAGCCGGCCGCTTCCTGTTCAATCAACGCACTAAGCAGATCAATGTGCGCAGGCATGTCATTCAGGGCCGGAATATACTGATAGGACTTGCCGCCATGCTCCAGAAACAGTTCACGATTCTGCTCGGCAATTTCTTCGAGGGTTTCCAGACAATCAGCTGAAAATCCGGGACAAAGGACCTGAACCGAGGCAACACCCCCTTCCCCCCATTTTTGCAGCAACTGGTCCGTATAAGGCTGCATCCAGACCTGGGCGCCAAAACGGGACTGGTAGCTCATGGCCCAGGCATTCTGCTCCAAACCCAGACGCTCCGCCAGCTTGTTGGCCGTAACCGTACACTCATCCGGATAGGGGTCACCCTTGCGATAATAATCTTGCGGAATGCCATGAAAGGACATCAACAAACGCTCGGCTCGACCATGTTCCTGCCAGAAGGACTCGACGCGCACTGCCAGCGCCTCAATATAAGCAGGATGGTCATGATAATCACGAACATAACGCACCTGAGGCAGATTGCGATGACTCTTGAACCAGTCTGCCAACTGATCCAGTACTGGAGCGGTGGTCGATGCTGAATACTGAGGATATAGCGGCAGCAGCAAGATTCGATGATATCCCTGCTTGATCTGTTCAGTGAGTACATCCGCCAGAGCAGGTGTTCCGTAGGTCATGGCATGACTGACCTGAACCTGACCGAGCGGGTAACGCGCCTGCAAGGCAGATACCTGTTGTTCAACGATCACACGCATGGGTGAGCCTTGCGCCGTCCAGATCGATTGATAGAGCTTTGCCACCCGGGCTGGCCGAAACGTCAGCACAAACAGGCGCAGGATGAACCACCAGATCAGCCGTGGCACTTCACCCCCTCGCGGATCACTCAAAAACTGCTTGAGAAACTGACGCACGGAACGGGAATCCGGCTGTGCCGGTGTTCCCAGATTGACCAAAACAACTCGAACAGCGGCCATGATCAGGCAAGTAGCGCCAGCATGCGTTCAGTAATTTCCGCAACCGCACCCACACCCGACAAGGAACAGTATTTCGGAGCCAGTGGCTGGTTATTCGCAGCAATCTCAGCACGACCTTGCGCAGCCATATTCTGGTAAAATCCGACCAGCAGGCTGGTTTGTTCATGATAGACCTGCAAACGCTTGCGAACCGTTGCTTCTTCATCATCAGCGCGCTGCACCAGATCCTCACCCGTCTCGTCATCTTTACCCGCCACCTTGGGCGGATTATGCAGGATATGATAAACACGTCCTGATGCAGGATGAACACGACGACCACTCATCCGGCTCACGATTTCCTCATCATCGACCTTGATCTCAATGACGTAATCAATCCCAACCCCGGCCACATTGAGCGCTTCAGCCTGGGGAATGGTGCGAGGAAACCCATCAAACAAAAAGCCGTTGCGACAATCATCCTGAGCGATACGATCCTTCACCAGAGCAATAATCAGATCATCGGACACCAGACCACCGGCATCCATAACACTTTTGGCGATTTTACCCAGTTCTGTTCCCGCTTTCACGGCAGCACGCAACATGTCTCCCGTTGAAATCTGCGGAATTCCGTAATGCTGCATCAAACGCTGCGCCTGTGTTCCCTTACCTGCACCCGGGGGACCGAGTAATATAATTCGCATGACTGCCTTCACCCCTGTTTTAACCACGATTATTGAAGCATCCCTCTGACTGCCTGATATCTAGGAATACTTAAACCTGTTGCCCGAAATTCTTAAGCTTAAATCCATGAGGCCAGCTTGCCGATTCAACCAAATTCTATTTCCGCTCAAAAACACGCTTCTCTATAAAATCAACACGCACACCACAACAAAGCATGTGGCACATACACCATGGTGCCTTCTTATAGGTGCCTTATATGTTCTTTGTTATCTTGAGGTGCTCTATTGAGCCGTTCACTCAGCGCACACGCATCATGGCAACTGCGCAGCTCGCACAAGATCCTACACGTTCATTCGTTGCAAAAACCAGCACCCTTTTTATGCTAGTCTTATGCTAGTCGGTTTTAAAGCACTTGTCTCGTCCGATTCGCCTGTCAACGCGCTACCTGTTGGTCAATCGACAGATGGATCTGCTGACGCCCAAGCGTAGAGCTTACAACGGTTGCACTCACCCAATCACCCTCTTGCGGAACTGCCTGCCCACTTAAGGATAAGACTGCTCCTACTTTCACCTCAGGAAAGACGGACAGCTTCATGGCCGGTATCATGGCCATCGAGTCATTGAGTACAACCTGCCCCGGCAAGGCCGACAAGGGATAACGTGCCACGGCCAAGGGCATGGGAGGGCCATTCAGGGCCTTGGCAAAGACATAGACGGTCGCATGCGGATCGGTGTTGCGCAACCTGGCGGGCAGATTGACATCGACATCCAGTTCAGGAGCCAGTTGGCTATTCTGAGCATCGGCTGTCGCACGTTGCTCCGATTGGGCCAAATGGCGTTCAAAAACAGCCCGATCCGAAGCACTAAATCCAGCATTCGGATCAGCCAACAAGGCTTTATACGCTGGAATGGCGGTAGCATAGTCGTTGACGTTATAGGAACCTTCCGCCAAGAGTAACTCAGCTTCCAACTGTCCCGGCGCTTTTTTGAGAATGTCTTTCAGCAGTCCTTGCGTTTGCCGATCAATCTGACCATTGCTGGCATAAACCCGGGCATGCGCCAACGCCAACGCCAAAGTCAGATCATCGGGCTTAAGATCGTGCGCCCGCTGCAAGGCAATCGAGGCCACATCCGGAACCGATGCCTGCAGATAACTCATGCCAATGGCAGCCCAGACATCATAACGATCCGGATACTGCTCGACCCGGGTCTGCAAGATACGCACAAAGTCATCCATGCTGTAACTGCCTTGTGCCAGCTGTGGCGCCTGCCCGGACATAACCCGGTCCACTTCTGGTTCAAGACGCTGTTCAAGAGCCCACCATGCCCCCAGATGCGGGTTGTACAGCATACGGCCATAGTACAGGGGTCCCAGCACCATAATAAGCAGTACAATGAAAAGTGCCCAGCGCGAAGCGGATGTTTCAGCCGGATTCCCCAGCGACGAGGCGCTATCGTGTCCTTTGTGCTCTTCAAAACCCTTTTGTTCATTCAGCAGGGTACGCGCCAGTTCAGCCTGCAAGGATGCAAACTCATCCTGGGTCAGTTCACCCGATGCGACATCCTTGTGCAATTCAGCAAGACGATCCTCATAAACCTTACGACTTAACCAGAACACATCTTTCTGGGATGATCGTCCCATACGACCAGCCTTGATCACGGGCAAAACCACCAGCGCCGCGATAGCCAGCGTCATCAATCCCATCAAACCAAAGGGCAGCAATTGGGCATTCATCATGGCGCCGATTTCTCCTCATGCAACAACTGACGCAAGCGCTCCTGCTCTTCGGCACTTAAAGGCACAGCCTGCTGACGTGAACGCTCCCTGAGCCGGACAATAACTGCCCAGAGTACGACAGCAGCCAGTAGCCATGGCCCAACCCAAAGCCACAAGGTATGACCCTGCATGGGCGGCCGGTAAATTACAAACACTCCGTATCGGGCAACCAGAAACTTCTTGATCTGGTCATTCGACTTGCCCTCCTGCACCATCAAATACACCCGGTCTTTAAGATCACGCGCTACCGGCGCATCCGAACCGGCAAGCGACTCGTTTTGACAACGCGGACAACGCAGTTCCTGGATCAGGGATCGGAAGCGCTGTTCCTGGGCAGGGCTACTGAAGGTATAGGCATCAATCGTGGCATGCCCCACGGTCGCAAACAAAAGTAGCATGATCGCGACAAAGCTTGTCCTTAACCTGTTCATGGCAGTTTACCTCCCGCATGAAGCAGAGCTTCATAACGCGGTTTCAGGGTCGATTGCCAGTAAGCATCGGTGATGGGACCGTCCATATGAAAACGGATGATCCCCTGGGCATCGACCAGGAAGGTCTCGGGCGCACCCGTTACACCCAAATCAATCCCGAAATTACCCACCTCATCGTTAACGATCTGGGAAAAAGGATTACCCTTCTGAGCCAGGTAATCAAGCGCAGCCACCCGATTGTCTTTATAAAGGACACCATAGATTGGCACACCCTCGGCCGCAATACGCCCCAACTCATCATGTTCCTCAGCACAAGAGTTACACCAGGTCGCCCAAACATTCATGAAATAAGGATGACCCAACCACTGCTTTTGGCTAACCTGTTGGTCAGGCTTGTGCAGATC
>JAJZUM010000121.1:5373-8173 GCA_021848605.1 Pseudomonadota bacterium
TGCAGATCGGCAAGACTGAAGGCAGGCAGTGGCTTGTTGAGCAGAGAAAAAGTATCGACAGAAGGGTCGCGCCCATTCTGACTGACCAAAAACCCAATAAGGGCAGCAAAAACAAATAATGGGGCAATATAAATCCACTTCAACTTTTTCATCCCCGTGGCTCCTTTTTCTTCATGCCCGTGGCTCCAGGGTTGATTGCTGCATGCGGCGAACCCGATAACGTCGGTCACTGGCAGCCAAAACCCCTCCAGCAGCCATCAGCAGGGCACCCATCCAGATCCAGCGCACAAAAGGCTTGTAATAGATACGAACCGCCCATCCCGCACCTGATGGCTCACCTAGAGCCACATACAGGTCACGTATAAATCCAGGTGCCAGTGCAACCTTGGTCATGGGCATCATGCGCACTGAATACATACGTTTTTCCGGATGCATCACCCGTATCAGTTGACCATGATCAAGGACATCCACCTCGGCTTCCTGGCTGGTATAGTTCGGTCCTTCCACTTTTTTCATGGCAGTCAGATGAAAGGTATAGGGACCAACCTGAACCTTGTCGCCGACACCCATACGCACATCGTGCTCAATACTGTAAAAACTGGTGAGCAGAATACCGGTGATGCTGACCACAATACCAAGATGCGCAAGCTGCATGCCTTTGTAGCTTCGAGGCAGATGCCAGAATCCATGCCAGCGCCCCAGATGGTCATGACGGGTTTTGTGCAGGATATCTCGGCCAATAATCAAAACGACGGTCATCAACAAGGCCAGTGCAACAAAAACCAGAGTATGCCAACCGGCCAGCACCGTAGCCAGTGCCGCCAGGAGCAAAGCCATAACAACCGAAATCCGTATCTGTCGAATCAAATCGGCAACGTCATGCTGCTTCCAGCGCACCAGCGACCCGACGGCCATAAAGGCCAGCATGGCGAGTGCCAATGGCCGAAATACCGTATTGAAATAAGGCGGCCCTACCGAAATCTTGCCCCAGTGCATGACTTCACTGAGTAAGGGAAACAGGGTACCGAGAAAGACCACAAAACAGGCAATGACCAGAAAAAGATTGTTGGCCAACACAAAGGTTTCCCGCGAAATCAGCTGATAACGACTTTCCGACACAAACAAGGGGGCACGCCAGGCAAAAAGAATTAACGCCGAGCCCACCATCACGGTCAAAATCCCAAGCACAAAGAAGCCACGAGACGGGTCCGAAGCAAAAGCATGTACCGATGTCAACACCCCAGAACGAACCAAAAAAGTTCCGAGCACACTCAGTGCAAAGCTCATGATGGCCAAAAGAGTTGTCCACGCCTTGAATACACCACGTTTCTCGGTGACTGCCAGAGAGTGCAACAGGGCTGAACCTGCCAACCAAGGCATGAAGGATGCGTTTTCAACTGGGTCCCAAAACCACCACCCGCCCCATCCCAGCACATAATAGGACCACCAGCTACCCAGAGCGATACCCAGAGACAAAAAGCACCAAGCCACCAGCGTCCAGGGACGGGACCAGCGGGCCCAAGCCGAATCCAGTCGCCCTCCGAGCAATCCAGCCATAGCAAAGGCAAAAGGAACCGCAAAACCGACATAGCCCATATAGAGCATCGGCGGATGGATAATCAGCCCCGGATCCTGCAATAACGGATTCAGGTCAGCGCCATCGGGTGGAAAATCCGGCAAATTGTGCAGAAAAGGATTGGACGTGGTCAACACAAAGGCCAAAAAGGCTGTTGCTATCCACCCCAGAACGGCCAGCACCCGTGCCCGTACATCAAGGGGCAGCCCCCCGGAGCATGTCGCCACAGCCGCTGTCCACAGAGAAAGAACCAGCGCCCACAACAACAAAGAACCCTCATGACCACCCCACAAGGCTGGAATTTTGTAATAAAAAGGCAGTTGGGTATTGGAATTCTCGGCCACATAAGTCAGGGTAAAATCATTGTGCAGAAAAGCATATTCCAAAGCCAGAAAGGCAAACAGAACTAGTATGAACTGGGCATAGGCCGCCGAACGACTGATTTCCTGCAGAGCCCGGTTACCGGTTCGCACCCCCCACAAGGGCAAGACCCCCTGCAAAAGAGCAACAATCAGCGCCAAACCCAAAGCATAATGACCTAATTCTGGAACAATCACGCAATACACCTCACTTTGCCATTGTCATCGCTGGCATGAACACGGCGATTCTAGCCCGATGAATCGATGCATGGCAACGCAACAACCGTTGTCACTCGGTGATCAGGATCATCCTGGCGCGAAATATCTTGTTACTCCATTATTAAAAATCAATTTAATTGACACAAGTCAATTCCGCTTCGCTTAGCCCGCAAAGTTGATTGTATTTGCCCACACAAAAGTTAATATTTATTTAACCATCGAGATACATCGGATTACATATTGACAATCCAACAAACTTCTGAGCGAAGAAGTGAATTATGGACACTGCGAGCTCGATGGATCACCCAAAAACAACGGTTTGAACCGCGTAACGCATCCGGAGATCAAAAATGTCTATGAAGAATCTTTCAAAGTCACTGGGAATCATTGGCTTGGGGGCTTGTCTGCTGTCCTTCAGTCTTTGTGCATCAGCCGCCGATGAAAATGCCGCCAAAAGCCTGGCGCGTCAGAGTATCTATTCAGGCCGGTACAGCGAAGTCTGGGACGAGGGATGGTGCTTCTAAACCGGAGAAGGCAGCAGTCATGCTCTCGAAAAGATAGGCATACAGATCACGTTCCTGCTGCATGCATGTATAGACAACCGAGAAAATCCGTTCAACGAATCGCAATCCACGTCCGCTTCGGG
>JAJZUM010000122.1 GCA_021848605.1 Pseudomonadota bacterium
GTGGATGAAGTGATGCTGAATCCGGACAAACCCAACCAAAAGGAGCGCCAAATATCCACTGAACACACAGTCTCAAAGGCAGCATAACTTTATCAAGACACACGACAAATACATTGACAACTACCGGCATTTTCATGTCCAGTATGCTGAATTCAAGGCTACAGTTGATATTCAGGCATTGGTTATCTTGAGTGGGGAATTGCCTCGACGTGCTCAAGAACTTGTACTTGACTGGGCAGAACTCCATCAGAAAGAATTGCTGGAGGATTGGCGGCTGTGCATGGACAAGCAACAGCCTAAACCGATTGAACCTTTGAAATGAGGCCAGACATGAACTGGGATGTTGTAGACGTGAAGCCGATCGCACCGCTTGCAATTCGTGTCCAGTTTGCAGACGGACTCGTCGGTCGGGTTCGCTTTGAACCTAGTCACTTGACGGGTGTTTTTGCTGCTCTGAACGACCCTAAGGTGTTTGAGCAAGCACATGTTGACGGAGGCGCAGTAGCATGGCCAGGTAATCTTGATCTGGCTCCGGATGCCATGTACCAAGAGATTAAAACCTGCGGTGAATGGGTGCTTCGCTAAACCTCCCCATGGCCTAAGCGAGCGGATTCTCGCGGAGATTGGTTGTACGAGTAAAGTTGCTTGAATAAGGCAAGTTTTGATGTTAAATCAGCATCAAAATTCGGATACCCGAAAAAATCAATGTGCCATTTAAGGTCTGTAGGGCTCGGTCTATCCCGGCTGCATCCAGCCTCGCTCAGCCAGAGATATGCATTGACTGCCGCCAATAACCATATGATCCAGTAGTCGTACATCAACAAGACGCAATGCTCGCTGCAGGGTATCGGTGATTTGACGGTCAGCACCTGAGGGTTCGGCAACTCCAGAAGGATGGTTGTGCGCAACGATAATAGCCGCTGCATTGTATTGCAGGCAGACCCGGACAATTTCACGAGGGTGGACACTCGCACAATCGATTGTGCCATAAAACATTTCCCGGGCTGCAATGATTCGATTCTGGGTATCAAGAAACAGGCAGGCAAAAACTTCCTGGGTCCGGTGACGCAGCCAACTGGTCAGGAATTTTCGGGTTGCTGCGGGGTCACAAAGCACACCCTGACGCTGGACTTCTTCGAGGCAGTGTCGCTCGGCCAATTCAATCACTGCCTTGATTTCGGCATAACGCGCAGGTCCTATTCCTGGTTGTTGCATCAATTCATGCATGGGGGCATGCAAGAGCGATCCAAGACTTCCAAAATGTTGAATAAGGGTTCGGCTGAATTCAAGGACATCCTGTCCCTGATGTCCGGTTCGCAACAAAAGGGCGAGCAGTTCCACATCACTCAGGGCTTTGGCGCCCCGGTTCAATAAACGTTCCCGAGGACGTTCCTCAGGCATCATTCCCTTGATGCTCATTGCTTTCTCCATATTTGACGAATGTCCTGCAACATCAACTATCCTTGTTGACACCAGCTATATTATTCTTTGCATATGAACTTCTGATGGCGAAATGGACCAAATCATGACTTTGCAAGGACGACGCGTACTTGTGGCAATTTCTGGAGGTATAGCAGCCTATAAATGCGTCGAACTGGTGCGTCGACTCAAAGACCGGCAAGCGCAGGTTCGGGTCTTGATGACTAAAGCGGCGCAATCCTTCGTCGGGCCACTGACCTTTCAGGCGGTGTCAGGAGAACCGGTGCATACGGAACTTCTTGATCCGGCTGCCGAACTGGGCATGGGGCATATCGAACTGGCACGCTGGGCCGAATTTCTTCTGGTGGCGCCAACGACGGCAAACCAAATGGCACATTTCGCACTTGGCGTTGCCGATGATCTTCTCAGTACCGTTTGGTTGGCTCATGCTGGCCAGAAGATCATTGCACCGGCCATGAACCAGCAAATGTGGCAGGCTCCTGCGGTTCAGAGAAATGCCGCTTTGTTGCAAAGCGATCATGTTCAGATCTGGGGACCTGGTCATGGTGAGCAAGCATGTGGTGATGTTGGTCCTGGAAGGATGCTGGAACCGGCAGAATTACTGAATCGTCTGGAAACGCTGTGTTTCGGGAAAGATCTTGACGGGGTGCGTGTGGTGGTGACTGCAGGTCCAACCCGGGAGCGTCTGGATCCGGTTCGTTATCTCAGCAATTTCTCATCAGGTAAAATGGGTTACGCGCTGGCTCAAGCATTTGCCCAGCGTGGTGCCGATGTACATCTGGTCAGTGGACCTGTGCAGCTTTCGACTCCGATGGGGGTGCATCGCATTGATGTTGAGTCGGCTTTAGAGATGCATACAGCCGTCATGTCGTTGGCACTAACTGCCGATATTTTTATTGCAACAGCTGCCGTTGCTGATTTTCGCGTTGACAAAATGGCTCAGCAGAAGCTCAAAAAAAATGGAGCTCCCGGTTTGATGCTGAACCTTGTAACCAATCCTGATATTCTTGCTGATGTTGCGGCACTTGAAGGCACAAAAAGACCTTTTGTGGTTGGTTTTGCTGCTGAAACTGAACATTTGCATCAGTATGGTCGTGAGAAACTGGAGCGTAAGCGACTTGACATGATTGCGTGTAACGATGTTTCCGTCGCAGGACTTGGTTTTGGAAGTGACCGAAATGCCCTTTTGCTGCTCTGGAACGATGGATCTTGCTACCTTCCCGAAGCAGATAAAGACCAGTTAGCTCATCAACTGGTTGATCATATTATCGAAAAACGCCAGTTGGGAGTTCAGCACTGATGCAGATTCAACTTAAAATCCTAGATGATCGTTTGGGTACGCTGTTTCCATTGCCGGAGCATGCAACTTCGGGCTCGGCGGGACTTGATCTTCGTGCCTGCCTGGACAAAGCACTGTTGCTTGAACCGGGTGCCACTGAGCTGATCAAAACCGGACTGGCGATTCATATCGGCGACCCGAACTTTGCTGCCATGATTCTTCCTCGTTCAGGTTTGGGCCACAAACACGGTATTGTTTTGGGTAATCTGGTGGGATTGATTGATTCCGACTATCAAGGTGAACTCATGGTTTCCTGCTGGAATAGAGGTCGAACATCCTTTTGCATCGAGCCCGGTGAGCGTATTGCCCAGCTGATTGTGGTGCCTGTTCAACATGTCGATTGGCAGATTGTCGATGAGTGGCACGAGACATCGCGCGGAACAGGTGGATTTGGCCACAGTGGGAGGGTGTGAGCGTGTTCAATAAGAAAAAAACGAAACGTGTTGCGCCGAAACATGATGCGGGTCTCTGGCGATCGGCCTTTCGGGACATCGTTGCTTCATTGCTTGTTTTTGTGCTGGCTGTGGTGAGTACGGATGTTTTACTCTATCAACTGGTGGTGGTTCGTGAGGGTTGGCAGCAGACTCAAAAGTTGTCGATGCTTTATGCCCGACATTTTTTGACACTGACCAATGATACGATAAGAGCCACTCAGCGCGAGCTCGATAGTCTGGATCGCCCTGAGTTCATGACGATGGCGATTCAGGGTAATTGGGCCGCTCTCGATCAGATCAGTCAGCAAATTCTGAAGGACAACCCTCGCTTGCAGCGATTTGCTGTTCTACCTCCCGGCTTTGCCACTCTGCCAGCCAGTGCGAACCTGCCTTTTTCAACCCAGGACATGGTCAACAGAACATTCGCCGGGATTGCAGCTCCTCCAGAAATCAGCATGGTCAAAGGTCAACACTTGCTTAATCTGGTGCGTCCGCTTCGTTCCGATGGGCACGTGATTGCGGTCATTGCGGCGAGTTATCGTATGCCGGATTTTAGTGGCGAGTTCAGCAGTTTTGCATCCGATGATGGTTATGTTGTACTTAAGGAGACTGTTGCCGGTGCTGCCCCCGTCATTGCCTTGTCTTCAGGTTCGTCCAGCTGGGCTGTTGCCAATCCGATACGCTTGCCGACAAGTAGTGCCAATTTGATCCTGGAGTTTTCTCCGGGTCCCAGCTTAAGTCCATCGGATGTTTATACCCATATGGTTCTCCTAGTTTTAATAGGGCAGGTGCTTGTTTTTTTTATGGTCATTGCTATGATGCTGCGGCGATTTCAGGTGCATTTACAGGCTGATATCCATTTGTTGCTGGCCCAGATTGATGCACTGGTTCACAGCGGAACAGGCCCTGCAAAATCGACAGCATCCTTGCAGATCATGCAGCGTTTGATGGAGCAGGTTCAGCAAATGTTGTCGTATCGTAAGATCGCTGTCAGGGAAACGCCTGCGGCCTCTGAAGCGGAACGAGGCACGGCGGCACAGGATACTCTTCTGGATCATCTGGATGTCGCTGAGGCGGATAGTGACCTCTTGCTTGGTCGCCCGGCACCAACCAACAATCTTCAGCCCAAGGAAGTAACCATGAGTCATGCTGCACCCGAATCACTAGCAACTTCTGCCCTTCATACGGCCGCCAATCATTTTGTTCTTGATGCGAGTATGTTTCGTGCCTATGACATTCGCGGAACGGTTGATCAGCAACTCACGCCTCAGGCGGTATTCCAGATTGGTCAGGCACTCGGTAGCGAAGCTCTGGATCGCGGGCAGGTCCTTATCGCTGTCGGACGTGATGGAAGACTGTCCGGACCAGAACTTTCTGAGGCCTTGATCAAAGGATTATGTGCCTCAGGAATTGATGTGCTTGACATCGGTCGTGTCCCGACACCGGTGTTGTATTATGCGACCCGTACGATGGGTACGGAATCCGGTGTCATGCTTACCGGAAGCCATAATCCTCCAAATTACAATGGTTTGAAAATGGTTGTTGCGGGTGAAACGCTGTATGGTGACGCCATTACAGCACTTTATCAACGCTGTCAGGATGGTCGCTTGCGTCAGGGGCAAGGTCAGATTCAGCGCAAGAACATTATAAAATCCTATATCGATGCCATTACAGCTGATCTTGCTTTGGCCAGACCGCTCAAGATTGTACTGGATGCAGGAAATGGTATTACCGGTGAGTTGGCCCCGCGCCTGTTCCAGGAACTGGGTTGTGAGGTTGTGCCTCTTTTTTGCGAGGTGGATGGAAACTTCCCCAATCATCATCCTGATCCCTCTAAACCAGAAAATCTGGAAGATTTACGTCATGCGGTCTCTGAGCATCATGCGGATCTTGGCTTGGCTTTTGATGGAGACGGGGATCGGGTTGGCGTGATAACTCCGGCTGGGCGCAATGTTTTTGCCGATCGGTTGCTGATGCTTTTTGCCAAGCATGTCCTGGTCAGTAGCCCGGGTGCGGATATTATTTATGATGTTAAGTGCACCCGTGATTTGCGTGGTCTGATTGCTTCTCATGGTGGTAGACCCATCATGTCTCGAACAGGACATTCGTTTATCAAGGCCAAACTCAAGGAGACCAATGCATCTTTGGCGGGTGAAATGAGTGGACATATCTTCTTTAATGACCGCTGGTTTGGTTTTGATGATGGCCTGTATGCCGGTGCAAGACTCCTGGAGATTCTGGCGCTTGAGACTGCAGATGCCGACCAGATTTTTGCCGAATTTCCCGATCATTTCAGTACACCTGAGTTGAACATAACGGTTTCAGATGCGAACAAGTTTCAGATTGTGGAATCGCTCAAGGCTAAAGCGCAATTTAGTGATGGACAAGTCAGTACCCTGGATGGTTTGAGGGTTGATTTCAGTTCTGCCTGGGGGCTGATTCGGGCCTCGAATACCACCCCCGTTCTTGTTGCCCGCTTTGAGGGATTGACGCAAGGCGACCTTGACCAGGTTCAGGCACGATTTCGAGATTTGCTGATGCAGGTTGATCCAACTCTGGATATTCCATTCTGATGAGGTTGAGTCGATGACATTAAATCGCGAAGAAGCCCTGAATGTTGCCAAGGTATTAACCGAAGCTTTGCCGTACATCCAGCGTTTTACCGGCAAAACGGTTGTTGTCAAATATGGCGGTAACGCCATGACCGGCGATCAGAACGAAGATGCATTTGCCCGTGATATTGTTTTGCTCAAAACGGTTGGAATTCATCCGGTGGTTGTGCATGGTGGTGGACCGCAAATTGGTGACATGTTGAAAAAACTGGATATTCCATCACGGTTTGTTGCCGGCATGCGGGTGACGGATGCCGAAACGATGGATATTGTTGAAATGATTCTCGGTGGCAAGGTTAACAAGGCGATTGTCAGCCGTATTAACCAGAATGGCGGCAAGGCTATTGGCTTGACGGGTAAAGATGCCAACCTGATTCGGGCGCGCAAGATGCTTGTGCCTGAGACAGGGGACGACGGTCAGGTGCACATGCGTGACGTTGGTCAGGTTGGCGAGGTGGTTGAAGTTCGAACCGATTTCTTACGCATGATGGTCGCTAGTGATTTTATTCCCGTGATTGCTCCGGTTGGTGTGGGTGATGATGGCGAGTCTTATAACATCAATGCTGATTTAGTCGCTGGCAAGGTGGCGGAAGCGCTGAAAGCTGAAAAACTTATTCTGGCCACGAACATCCCCGGAGTACTCGACAAAAACAAGAACATTCTCACTGGACTAAGTACGACCGATGTGGATGCCCTGATTGCAGATGGAACCATTTACGGTGGCATGTTGCCCAAGATTGCCTGTGCCCTCGATGCCGTCAAGAACGGCGTGGTCAGTGCTCATATTTTCGATGGTCGTGTTCCGCATGCCACGCTGCTGGAAGTCTTTACGGATGAGGGTATGGGGACCTTGATTAAAAATCGTGTTTAAGACGCTGCCAGGTTTCAAAGCGAAAATGGATGCCGGTTGTTGAGTTTGAAGACATTGATTCAATACAAGCAAAATCTTCTTCCGGCCATTTGGGAAACCATGTATCTCCGCAATATGCCTGTTCGATTCGGGTCAAATAAAGACGATCAGCACGAGATAAGGCGAGCGCATAAATCTGCGCTCCGCCGATAACAAAGGCCCGATCGCCGAATTGGGCAGCATGGCTCAGGGCTTGTTCAAGATTGGGGTGACTGTAAGCGGGTGCTTGCAGAATAAGTTGATGTCTGCTCAATACCAGGTGCGGTCGTCCCGGAAGCAGTCCTGGCAGTGACTGAAAGGTCCGGTGTCCCATGATCATGGGGCAGCCCATCGTTAATGCTTTGAAGTGACGTAAATCTTCAGGTAGATGCCAAGGCAGTTGATTGTTTTGGCCAATCAGTCCATGAATATCCATGGCGGCGATGATACAAAGCTGTACAGGATTTTTTCCGGTCATCAAACGGCCACAGGTGCAGGGATGGCAGGATGATGCTGGTAGTTTTCAAGACCTATGTCCTCAAACTCAAAGGCAAAGAGATCCATACGTTCTGGATTCAGTTGCAAGGTTGGTAATGGGAAAGGGCTGCGGCTTAGCTGCACGTCGGCTTGCTCGGTATGGTTGAGGTAGAGATGGCAGTCTCCACCCGTCCATATGAAATGCCCAGGTTTGAGTCCGGATACTTGGGCAATCATATGAGTCAGCAAAGCATAGCTGGCAATATTAAAAGGAACACCAAGGAATACATCGGCGCTACGCTGGTACATCTGGCAGGAAAGCCGGCCATCGGCCACATAAAACTGAAACAAGACATGGCAAGGTGCCAAAGCCATTTTTGGGATTTCAGCAACATTCCATGCAGAAACCAGTAGTCGCCTAGAATCGGGTTGTACACGGATCTGTTGAAGTACTTCTTTGATCTGATCAATGTGTTGCCCATCGGCCGTTGGCCAGGAACGCCATTGCACACCGTAAACAGGTCCCAGATTTCCTTGGGCATCGGCCCATTCGTCCCAGATACTGACTCCATTCTTTTTCAGATAGGCGATGTTGCTGTCACCTTTAAGAAACCAGAGAAGTTCATGAATGATGGATTTCATATGGACACGCTTGGTGGTGACCAGAGGAAATCCCTGGGCAAGATCAAAACGCATTTGATGTCCAAAAATTGAATAAGTCCCTGTTCCCGTGCGATCCTGCTTGAGAGTTCCCTGGGTACGAATCAATCGAAGAAGATCAAGATATGCCTGCATGTCAGTCTTCCTTAAGATATTCTGTGTTTAGGAATGAGATGGTTGCGCATTGGTGTTTCTTCGGTACGCAAGGAACATCAGTATCATTCCGGCAATCACCATCGGTGCAGAAAGCAGCTGACCTTTGGTG
>JAJZUM010000123.1 GCA_021848605.1 Pseudomonadota bacterium
GTTGTAGAGGGTATGGGTTTGCCCATTGGCTTGTTTGCCGAAGCCAAGTATGAGGATATTGAGATGCAGATGCCGGAGCACTGGACACTGGTCGCCATGTCGGATGGTGTTCTGGAGGTCATGGAAGGTCATTTGGCTGACAAAGAGGCGCGTTTATTGGATATGGTGCGCCAGGGGCATCGTTCGGTTGACGCATTGACCCGACAATTGTCGGTTTCCGGGCAGGTAGATGTTCCCGATGATATTGCCATATTGGTTGTAGAGAGGTAATCTTGTTGTACCTGAGCTGTTTTGATTCCTTATGATATCGCATGATTCCATGCCAGTGACCTCTTGTGTTGAGCAGTAAGATGATGCAAGCCGGTCGTATTCTTTATGCTGTCCATGAAGGAACTTATGTTCTGAAACTGGAAGGCGAAGTTCGAGTTCCTCTTTGTGCCTCTTTGGATGTATTCCTTGAGCGAATGTTCATGGATGATCATTTGCAAGGTGTTTTTATCGATTTGTCGTCATCGTCCATGATTGATAGTACGACACTTGGCCTACTGGCCAAAATTTCGGTATTTTTGCAGAAACATCACAAAGACAAGGCGGTGATTTTTTCAACCCAACCTGATGTGACCCGGGTGCTGCGCAGCATGGGTTTTGAGCAGGTATTTAATCTTCTGGAAAAAGTGGCAGCCAATGTTGGGCAAGGTCTTTCGGAGGTGCCTGAAGTCTCCACGTCCGAGTCTGAAATGATGATTAAGGTGATTGATGCCCATCGAACCTTGATGGCTCTGAACGAGCAAAATGTCAAAACATTCTCTAATCTGGTCGAGACCCTGGAGCAGGGGCACGGTCCTTGCCATCAGGATGAATGATGCTTGGTCCTCTTCAATCCGCCCACACTTTTATCGGGTGTTTGAGCCCTGTTCATGATGCATGATTTGAACACTTCATCGGTGCCCCGCTATCGTCAGTTGTCTGTTGCCCCGATGCTCGATTATACCGATCGGCTGGCACGCTATTTTCTACGTCTTTTTGCCCGTGATGTTGGTCTTTATAGCGAAATGGTAACCACATCAGCGCTCATTCATGGCGCTTGTGACCGGATGTTGCGTTTTCACGATGCGGAGCAACCGGTGATCCTGCAACTTGGTGGCAGTGATCCCAGAGAACTAGCCCTCTGTGCCCGAATGGCCGAGGAGGCTGGTTATCGGGAGGTCAACCTGAATGTTGGTTGCCCATCGGATCGAGTCCAAAATGGTCGTATGGGCGCTTGTCTGATGGCAGAGCCTCAGCGGGTTGCTGAGTGTTTTGCTGCGATGCAGTCTGCAGTACGTATCCCGGTGTCGATCAAACATCGTCTTGGTATTGATGGCAGGGATCGCTGGGAAGAACTGGTTGATTTTGTGCGTTGGCAGGTGGAAGCAGGTTGTCAGCATCTGATTGTGCACGCCCGTATTGCCATTCTGCATGGACTGAGCCCCAAGGAAAACCGGGAAATTCCGCCGTTGCGCTATGAATGGGTCTATGCGCTCAAAAAGCAGTTTCCGCTGGTGTGCATCGTACTCAATGGTGGAATTCGCCGTGTTGAAGAAGTCTCATCCCATCTACATCAGGTTGATGGAGTCATGATTGGCCGCGAAGCCTACCATAATCCCTGGATCCTGGCGGAGTCTGCTGCTCGGCTCTGGGCTGAGCCGCTGCCGGATCGCGAGGCTATTCTCGAGCACTATCGGCTGTTCATGATAGAAGAACTGGCTGCAGGAACCCCCCTTGCCCGAATGTCCCGACATATTCTAGGCTTGTATCAGGGACAGCCAGGGGCTCGAGCCTGGCGACAACATCTCAGTTCCGGTGTCTGTCGCAAGGGAGCGGGCCTGGAGGTGATAGATCAGGCATTGTCTGCCATGCGTCGACATCAGTCACATGAACTTGAACAAGCGACCGTGATTCACTAAGATGATTTGATGAGGTCCATGAAGGACCTTGTTTTCCGGCAACTCATCGCCTTATTTAAGGATATTCGTGCATGCTCAATCAGCTTGAACAACTCAAGACATTCAGTACCGTGGTTATTGATACCGGTGACATGGATGCCATTGGTTCCTTTCGTCCTGAAGACGCTACAACCAATCCCTCTCTGGTCTACAAGGCGCTGCAACTTCCCCGTTATCAGGATCTTGTCGAACGGGTACTGTTTGAATATCGACATCGTGAGCTGGATGTACCTCAGGCCATGGATCAGGTCACGGTGCGTCTTGGTGGGGAAATTCTCAAGCTGATACCTGGGCGCATATCCAGTGAGGTTGATGCACGGCTTTCATTTGACCAGGTTGCAACGGTACAGCGTGCCCGGCAGATGATTCAAGCGTACGAGAACATGGGGGTTGATCGTGAGCGGGTGTTGATCAAAATTGCGGCGACCTGGGAGGGAATCCGTTCCTGTGCCATCCTTGAGGCCGAGGGAATCAAAACCAATATGACTCTGGTTTTCAGTCTGACCCAGGCGGAGGCAGCGGCACAGTCGGGAGCATTCCTGATCTCCCCTTTTGTGGGACGCATTTTGGACTGGTATCGGCAACATGATCCAGAACGCGATTTTGGTGGCGTCCAGGACCCAGGCGTGCAGTCTGTACGGGCTATTTACCGGCGTTTTCGCGAGCAGGGATACGCGACGGTCGTTATGGCGGCCAGTTTCAGGAATCTGGACGAGATTCGTTTGCTCGCGGGTTGTGATCGGTTGACCATTGCGCCCTCATTGCTCAAGGCACTGCAAGAGTCGACAGAACCTTTGAACGCTGCACTGCGGGCTGAAGATATCGAACGTACCCAGCGTCTTCCGGTGTATGTTGATGAGAAACGCTTTCGCTGGTTCTTGAATGAAGATGCCATGGCACATGAAAAACTGGGCGAGGGTATTCGTCTTTTTGCCCGGGATTTAAAATCGCTGGAGGATGTTCTTCTGGAACGCTGGCGGCGTCTGGGTTAATGGCTTCAGAAAAAGTCTGGTTTTCCGTATGAATTGGATTCATGCCGGTTAGCAGGAAGTGCGTGCTTTTGGTGGGTAATCTTATCACCGAAATGCGCGAGAAGCCCCTGAATTCATTCATGGGGAGGAAAGCGCAACATTTTGATACAAATCTTTGATTGATTATACAGATATTGCCTGTATAATGTTTGTTATGAGTGAATATCTGGTCAAGTACAAGTCAAACAATAACGTGGTATATTCTTGCAAATACCACGTAATATGGTGTCCGAAGTACCGCAGGCCCGTCATAACTGGCGAGGTAGAATCTCGTCTAAAAGAAATTATATATAGCAAGGCTGTAGAACATGAAGCCGAGGTCCTCGAACTGGAGACCATGCCTGATCATGTTCATTTGCTAGTCGAGGTCGATCCTCAGTACGGCATCCATAAGCTGATCAAGGCGATCAAGGGTGCGTCCTCCAGAGCCTTGAGAGGGGAGTTTCCGCACATCAAATCTCGCCTGCCGACTCTGTGGACTAACAGTTATTTCGTCAGTACGGTCGGCGGCGCTCCGCTAGAAGTTATTAAACAGTACATCGAAAATCAGAAGAGCGTATGAAGCGAGCCAAAAGCCCAACATTCATCGCTGAGCTGCCTGTTTCAGCTTCGCAAGAAGATGAAAGACAGCTTTGCTCCCGGCTGTTGGCAGGCACCCGGCTTTACAACGCGACGCTGGGCGAAGCCTTGCGCCGACTCGATCTTATGCGTCAGTCCAAAGACTGGCAAGCAGTCCGTAAGCCGGAAAAAAAAGATCGAACAGCCGCCTTCAAAGCCTTGGTGAAGCAATTCGGATTTGAGTCTGCCGCTGTGTCGGCTTTTGCCACCAACTGCAAAAACGAAGCAGGCTGGAAGTCTCGCCTGAGCGCCAATGAGACCCAGCGTATTGCTGAAACGGCGTTTGCTGCTGCTGAACAGTACAGCTTCGGCAAGCGTGGTCGGCCTCGATTTAAGAACGCCAAACGACCCTTGAAATCCTTTTCAGGCAAGACCAACAAGGCAGGCATTCGCTATCGTCCAGAGCTGGGCATTGTCGAATGGGCGGGATTGGTTTTGCCCGTTAAATACCCGCCTGCTGGCAAGGACTGGTGGCTTGAAGAAGCGCTGAAGGCTGAAACCAAGTTTTGCCGACTGCTATGGCGCAACGTCAAGGGCCAACGCCGCTGGTACGTGCAGTTGGCTCAGGCCGGTCTATCTCCCGTCAAGGAGAAGAACACCACGCTGGCAGGCTGTGAGGTAGGATTGGACGTAGGGCCTTCATCGGTCGCGGTTGTATCGGAGGTGGGCAGCGACCTGCTGGCCTTCTGCCCAACTATCGAACAGCCATGGAAACAGATCAAGACCCTTCAGCGGGCGATGGATCGCTCCCGCCGTGCCACGAACCCGCATTGCTACAACGAAAACGGGACTTGGAAGAAGGGCGCAAAAGTTCAAGTCGTTTCCAAAAACTACCTTGCACTGAAGCAGGCGGTCGCCGAGCTTGAGCGCAAGCTGGCTGCTGAACGGAAGCGTTCGCAAGGTCAGTTGGTCAACGACGTTCTGCGTCTTGGCAATGTCGTGAAAACCGAAAAGCTGTCGTACAGGGCTTGGCAGAAACTGTACGGAAAAAGTATCAAGGTCAAGGCTCCTGCTACCTTCATCTCTGGGTTGAAACGCAAGGCTGAAAGTGCCGGTGGACAACTCGTCGAACTGAATACGTGGAGCCTGAAGATGTCGCAATACGACCATCTGAGCGGAGACTATAGCAAGAAGAAACTGAGCGAGCGCTGGCACTTTCTCGGAGGCAAAGACTCTGAAAGCGCCCTGCTGGTTCAGCGTGATTGCTATTCGGCTTTTCTGGCCCTTTGCGTAATCGAAAACGAGCACCAGCCTAGCCAGTTGCATTCGCGCTGGCCGGTTGTGAAACAGCTACTAGAACAAGCGGGCTGGTGTCGTCAATTGGAAGTTGCGAATGGCGGGACGATTGTTCTGCCTACGGTCAAACCGTCAGAGCGACTCGCTTGTTAAAGGGGCGCTGATTCGGCCACGGCCCGGATGCTGTAACTCGGTGAGAGCCGAGCGAGAGCCGGGAGACCCCGAATCATCAATCGCCATAAAACCCCCTGAATTCATTCATGGGGATGTTTAGGTACATGGACTTTTCTATTTTGGCATAATTAATCAAAAATACGGCATAAATTGTCAAGTAAGCGGCAGATGTCCGGAATAAGCTGGTGGTGACAGTTTATTCTGGAGATCGGACATGCTGAACCCTTGGCATTGGTTTCAACACGTACTTCCTTTTTTAGCGCTCGATGAGCGACAGCTGATTTTTGTGATGGCAACGCCTGTTTTTCTGGCCACCACCTTTTGGGAGTATCGGAGGATTCGTCATGATCCCCGCCTTATGGATCTGGGTGAAGCGATACGTAACTTCATGCTTGGAGCTGGCTATCAGCTGACTGAACTGCTTTTTGCGGGTATTATTTCATTCCCGGTTTTTGCATGGGTTTTTCAGCATCGTTTGTATTCAGTACCGCTGAATGGGGTGACCGGACTCATGCTGTTTGTACTTGTTGATCTTTGTTTTTATGTCATGCACCGTGTGTCGCACCGGGTACGCTGGTTCTGGTGCAGTCATGTGACTCATCATGCTAGTGAACGCATGAACTTTTCGACAGCGATGCGTCAAAATGCGACGAATGTATTCAGTGGTAACTGGATTTTTTATGTTCCGCTGGCATGGCTGGGATTTAATCCGGTATGGATCGGTGTCTGTTTTGCTTTGAGCCTGGTTTATCAATTTTTCATTCATAGTACCTTGATTCCACGCTTACACCCCTGGATCGAGGCAGTATTCAATACAGCCAGTCACCATCGCGTCCATCATGCCCGTAATCCGGGGTATGTCGATACGAACTTTGGTGGGGTTTTAATTATTTGGGATCGAATCTTTGGCACCTTTGCTGAGGAACAAAGCAATAAGCCTGTTGTGTATGGTATCCATCGTCCCGTCTATACCCGTAGCTTAATGCTAAGCTGGCTGCATGAATATCGGGACATGTGGCGTGACATGAAAAAAACAGGGTCATTGCCGGATCGCCTTAGGCATCTCTGGATGCCACCTGAATGGACACGCAACAATCTGGACTAAAATGAAAGCATTCAGGGGTTCATCGCCTAATTTGGTGATAGCGATTCAGTGATCGAAATGGTGCGGCAAACCTCGCCCTTTCTTAAGACCCCATTCTTTTCAGGGGCCAGTGCCAGCGGCAGTCGAAGACTGAGGGTGGGTGGATGTCAAAATCATGTTCTCAGAATTCTTGTTTTGAATGACAGGGTAGGATGCGATGGCCAAGGTTGCTGATAACAAACCGGTGGTATGGATTGTGGGTGCGGGTGATGCCATGGGTATGGGCTTGGCGCGTCGTTTTGCCCAGGGGGGATGTCAGGTCGCCTTGACGCGCCGTCAGGAGTTGCCACTACGGCAGCAAGTTGAGCAGTTGCGTTCGGAGGGATGGGATGCATGGGCGTTTGCTGCCGATGCCCGTCGGGAAGAGCAGGTTTCTTCAACCTTGCTGGCTATTGAGCAAAGTTGTGGGCCGATTGATGTATTGATTTTCAATGTTGGTGCCAATGTTCCTTGCAGTATTCTTGAAGAGACACCGAGGAAATACTTTAAGGTTTGGGAGATGGCCTGTTTCGCTGGGTTTCTGGTGTCTCAAGCCGTGGCGCGTCGTATGGTGCAACGCTTTGAAAACGATCTGCCGCTTGCTGATAAGGGTTCGGGAACTATTCTTTTTACCGGTGCAACAGCCAGTCTGCGTGGGCGTGCGCATTTTGCAGCTTTTTCTGGTGCCAAGCAGGCTTTGCGGGCGTTGGCGCAGAGTATGGCCAAGGAACTTGGACCGCGGCATATTCATGTTGCTCATATTGTGATTGATGGTATGGTTGATTCAGGATTTATTCGTAGCCAATTTGCCGATGTGCATGCAGAGCGCATGGCACAAGAGGGCATCCTGCATCCAGAGCATGTTGCCGAGGCCTATTGGCAGTTGTACTGCCAGCCTCGTGCTGCCTGGACGTTTGAGCTTGATGTACGGCCATGGATGGAGCCTTGGACCTGAGGTATATAATGCATCCTTTTGATGAAGCGATTACATTTCAACATCATGATCGTGCTGGTTGTGTGGGTCAATTTCCAGCTAGCTATGCCAATATGATAGGACCTTTCGGTGGCATTATTGCTGCGGTCCTGGTTCAGTCCGTTTTGCTCCACCCAGATCGTCAGGGTGATCTGGCTGCTGTGACGGTTAATTTTGCCGCCCCGATTGGGCCTGAACCTTATCGTATTGAACGGCAGAACATCCGTACGAATCGGAGTAATCAGCACTGGCAGGTACAGTTGCATCAGCAGGGTCATGTGTGTGCTTCAGCGACCCTGTTGTTGACCAGCCCTCGGCAAACCTGGGGGGATACGGAACTACGGATGCCGGTTGTGCCGGCTGTTGAGGATGTTCCCGTCCTGAAGTCCGGGGTGGGGCTTGGATGGATGGAGCGCTACCAATTTCGGTTTATCGAGGGTCAATTTCAGCCAGGAAGTCCGGAAAAACATGATGCATTGACCCGTTTGTGGTTGCGTGATCAACCACCCCGTCCATTGGATGCCGTTGCGCTGGTGGCCATGTCGGATATCTTTTTTCCGAGAGTCTTTGTGCGTAAGCAGCAGATGATGCCTGCCGGAACGGTCACTATGACCACCTACATTCATGCCAGTGCGAGTGAGTTTCAGGCATCAAGCGATGATTTCATGATGGGTGAGGCGCGGGCTTGTCGTTATCAGCAGAGTTATTTTGACCAACGTGCTGAATTATGGAGTCGAACGGGTGTTCTGCTGGCAACGAGTAGTCAAATGGTGTACTTCAAGGAAGTCTGATGCCTGAGTGAGGGGGTTTGAACAGTTAAAATAGTAGTTGCGCATTCCTGTGCTTTCATGTATATTTTGCGAATGTCTCGCAAAATGGTCAGTATTCATGAAGCCGCCGAGTTCCTGGGCGTTGCAGCGCAAACGCTGCGGCGATGGGAGCGCGAAGGCAAGCTCATCCCT
>JAJZUM010000124.1 GCA_021848605.1 Pseudomonadota bacterium
TCAACTTTTTGATAAATTAAACGAAAGATTATAGCTACCGCAGTGCACGAAGCATGTTGCCGCCGTACAGAAAACCATCCATGTAAATTGTACTAACTTGAACATTATAATGATTTGCAGTGAGCAACCGCTAGACTTATTTTCCAAAAAATGTTTTTAAATTTGAATTTAACCTCTTGACGAGCACAGAGATTCTTATTTCCTAAACGGGTGATTTGTGCGGCCAGTGATGTGAAATCAGGCGAATTAGCTAAGAATATCAGAATTATTGATGCAGCTGCCTGGATTCTGCTGTCGATTGACGGGTTGCAGAATCCAGGGGATCTGAAGACTAAAGAGGCTGAATACCTGCCAGTAACCAGGGACGACCTGAACCTGGATTACGTACAAAGTTCCAAAGTTCATCGACTTGTTCGGGATGGCGTCCATCTTCCATGACGGTGCCCTGATAACGGACGCTGACCATACCATCCTGTTGATCGACGACTTCGCTGCGCAAGGCGATGATCTGGGTATTGCCACCCATATTCGGGGCTAGTTCATTGGCCAATGCTGTGGTGCAATACTGCCGCAAACTGTTTTCATCGCGTTGATTATTGAATTGCTGCAGGTCACGAAAGATTCGTTCTGCATCTTCGTTCCAAACGGCTCCTCCCATAAAGCTTACTCCACTGTTTGAACCAAAACCACCTGCCGTATTTTGTCCGGGAGTCCATTGAGGATTACCCCAGGTTCCAGTCTGGCCTTGATCCACATAGGGTTCTCTGGGAATCATGTCGCTGTTTCTTGCCCGACGGACAAGGTAGATAATAAACCAGATCAGTCCAGCAAACAGGATGAGTGATCCGAAACCAAACCCTCCCCCTCCATAGCCACCGAATCCGCCATAACCTCCGTAGCCGTAACCGCCTTGATGACCGAAAAGATATCCAGCCAATCCACCTGCAGCAGCGGCTGCCGCCATATGCCCCCAACCAAAACGGTTTTGCTGGGTATTCGCCATGCCACCATAATAGGGTTGCTGGCTGTACGAAGGTGCTGTGGCATTCCCATAACGTATCCGGTTGGCGACATCGGGTCGCTGCATGCCGTATGCGGATCCACCACCGAGACGTGAACCAGACGCGTAACTGCTTCCCGAGTAGCTGCTTCCTGAGTAGCTATGAGTCGGATAACTGTGACTTGAGTAACCTATTCGAGCCTCTGCAGCCTGACTAAGTACCAAAACGGTGGTCAGACCCAGAGTAGCGATCAAACGACGTACCATCATGTGCGTACCAACTCCCTATTCGTTGTCAATAAAACACGCTATTGATTGTCTATAAACACTATGAGGTCAACAGGTGGGATATACAAGCAGGAACTACATACCGTAACACAATCCCATAGATCATGATGATCATGAGCGAACTCAGGTACGCTTTGAAGCATACCTGAGTTCTATGTCGCTTTTCTTACGATTCACTTTTTACGACTACTTATGTCCTTGATCTTACAAAAACTTCGAACACAAATATTTTTCCAGAGATCAACAAGCTGTCTGTGCCCTTGCTTCTTGTGATTAGGCTCCCTGTGACTTAGCTTCGCGGCGCATCCGGTGCAGAATAGGCTCGGTGTATCCATTCGGCTGTGCCCGACCTTCAAGAATAAGAGCTCGAGCTGCGGCGAAGGCTACACTTTGCTCAAACTTTGGTGCCATGGGACGATACAGTGGGTCGGAAGCATTCTGCTGATCGACAACAGCGGCCATACGACGCAGGGCCTCATCAACCTGGTCCAAGGTGCAAATGCCGTGATATAGCCAGTTGGCAACATGCTGGCTGGATATACGCAAGGTTGCCCGGTCTTCCATCAGGCCAATGTTGTGAATATCAGGAACTTTTGAGCAGCCAACGCCTTGATCAATCCAGCGTACCACATAACCCAGAATACCCTGGCAATTGTTGTCGAGTTCCTGTTTAATCTCTTCGGCACTCCATTGGCCCTTAGCATCAACAGGTACGGTCAGGATATCCGTCAGTTTGGCTTTGGCGCGGCTCTTAAGTTCTTCCTGGCGCTGCTGTACCAGAACCTTGTGGTAATGCAAAGCATGCAGGGTAGCACCGGTCGGTGAAGGCACCCAAGCCGTATTGGCACCAGCCATGGGATGCGCCAGTTTTGTTTCCAGCATTTCACGCATCAGATCCGGTTTTGCCCACATGCCTTTACCAATCTGGGCTTTGCCCTGCAGTCCACAGGCTAAACCGACATCAACATTCCAGTTTTCATAGGCACTGATCCAGGGTAGCTTGCGCATGTCTTCCTTGCGGACCATGGGACCTGCTTCCATGGATGTATGGATTTCATCACCGGTGCGATCAAGGAATCCGGTATTGATGAACATCACCCGATGACGTGCCTGACGGATGCACTCCTTAAGATTGACCGTTGTGCGGCGTTCTTCGTCCATAATGCCCATTTTTAAGGTATATGCGGGCAAATCCAGAGCTTTTTCAACGCGTCCAAACAGTTCATCGGCAAAAGCCACTTCTTCGGGACCATGCATTTTGGGCTTGACGATGTAAATGGAGCCTGTACGACTGTTTTTGCGTTGAGTCAGGCCACGCAGGTCATAGAGGGCAATCGTCACCGTCACCATGGCATCAAGAATCCCTTCGGGAATTTCTTCACCTTTGAAAAGAACGGCCGGGGTCGTCATCAAGTGTCCAACATTTCGTACCAGCAGCAGGGAACGGCCATGCAGGGTCAAGGTCGAACCATCCGGTGCGGTAAAGCTCCGATCGGCATGCATGTCGCGATGGACAATCTGTTCACCCTTGCTGAACCGTTCCGTCAGGGTTCCACGCATCAAACCCAGCCAGTTACGGTAGACCTCAGTTTTATCTTCACCATCTACGGCAGCAACTGAGTCCTCACAATCCTGAATGGTGGTGATGGCGGATTCAATGCACAGATCCTTGATATGGGCTGGATCGGTCTTGCCAATGGGATGGCTGGCATCAATCTGGATTTCGATATGAAGGTTGTGATGCCGCAGCAAGATGCTGCTTGGTGCCGATGCGTCGCCGAGGTAACCGGCAAAACACTGAGGGTCGCTCAGTCCTGTTTCGGTACCATCCTGCAAGCGAACTAGGAGCTGCTGATTGACAACCTGATAGAGCGAGGCATGTTTGTGGCTGCCTTGACGCAAGGGTACCGCCTCATCAAGGAATGCACGGGCAAACTCAATGACCTTGGCACCTCGAACCGGGTTATAGCCCCTGCCCTTTTCAGCACCATCGGATTCAGCAATCGCATCACTGCCATAGAGGGCGTCATAGAGCGAACCCCAGCGGGCATTAGCTGCATTAAGGGCATAACGCGCGTTCTTGACCGGCACGACCAGTTGTGGGCCGGCAATCGTGGTGATTTCCTGATCAATATGTTGTGGGTCAACCTGGAAATCACGACCTTCTTCTACCAGGTAGCCAATAGACTTCAGAAACGCTACATAGTCATCCATGCTGTAGGAGCGATGTTCTTTGTACCAGGCATCAATCTGGGCCTGCAAATCATCGCGACGTTGCAGCAGGGCACGGTTTCTGGGCATTAAATCAGCAACAATCTGCTCGAATTTTCCAAAAAAATCCGACGTGTTTAACTGCAAACCCGCCAAAACATCCTCGACCAGCAGGCGATGCAGTGATTCATGAATATCCAGTTGTCCAACGCGAATATAGGTCGACATGAAGTAAGCGCCTCGTACGATCAGTGAAACGGTTAGTCTAGCGAATTCTGTCGCCTACTGGCAAAAAAAATCATGATCAGGATTCACTGGGCTCATCTTTGAGCATGCGCCGGGCCACAAAAAGGATAAGTTGACGCAGCCAGCGATGAGCGGCATTACTGTGTAACTGCGGACTCCATGCCATTTTCAGGTCGAACTCGGGAATAAAAAAAGGTGGCGGCATAATCAGCAACATCGGATTTTCTGCCTGAAGCCGGGCGACCCGGGTCGGTAAGGTTGCAATAAGATCACGGTTCAAACTGAGCATGGCCGGCATCTGATAATGACGGGTGAATATGACAATGCGGCGTTTCTGGCCAATGCGTTCCAGTGACTGATCAATCCAGCCAAGCCCACCGGATTTATCCGGGTCCATACCAAACCCCATACCCATGCCGGTTTTACTGACCCAGATGTGATTGGCGGAGAGATAGTTTTTCAGACTAAGACGTTGAGCGAAGGGTGATTCACGGTGCAAAAGACAGGAAAATGAATCTTTCCAGACCATGATTTGATGGAACGACTGAGGAAGATCAACAAAACGATTGATGGCAAGATCAACTTTACCTTGCTCAAGGTCTTGAGCAGAGACATCGGAGGGCGTTAAAAAATCAAGCACAACGCCTGGAGCTTCCGAGCGCAAGGCCTTGACCAAATGAGGAATCAGAGTTGCTTCAGCATAATCGCTGGCCATGATGCGAAAGACCCTGTGGCTGCTCAGGGGCCGAAATTCCTGCTGAGGTTCAAGAAGACGTGACATGTCGCCGAGCAGTTGGCGCAGTTGGGGAGCCAGTTGCAGAGCTCGTTCCGTGGGCATCATGCCCGATCGGGATCGAATCAGTAAGGGATCATTAAAGAGTTCTCGCAGCCTTTTCAGTCCATTCGACATGGCCGGTTGGGTGATTCCCAAATGCTCAGCGGCTCGAGTTACATTTTTTTCAGTCAATAAAACATCAAGATAAACCAATAAATTAAGGTCAATTCGATCTATGTTCAATATATTCACCCAATTTATAGTGTTAATAACAAGTATAAATTGGATTAATTATAACAAAATGATTACCATTGCGCTGTTGTCCTGTGAGGCGATTCGTCTCAATCCTAAACTGCATTCAGGAGATCCTTTATGTCCATTGGTGATTACGACCGTGACCAAGAAATTGCCCGCATCAAGAAAGACTGGGCTGAAAATTCACGCTGGAAGGGAATCAAGCGCACATACACCGCTGAAGATGTTGTACGCCTGCGTGGTTCCATCAAGGTTGAAAACACCATTGCACGTCGTGGGGCCGAAAAGCTCTGGACTTTGCTGACCGAAGGCGCCAAGCCGAGTTTTCGTCCTGAGAAGGATTTTGTCAATTGCATGGGCGCATTGACCGGCGGTCAGGCTGTTCAGCAGGCCAAGGCAGGTGTGCAGGGGATTTATCTGAGTGGCTGGCAGGTTGCAGCCGATAACAATTCCGGCATGACCATGTACCCCGACCAGTCCCTTTATCCCGTGAACTCGGTTCCAGCTGTGGTCGAGCGTATCAACAACGCCTTCCGCCGTGCTGACCAGATCCAGTGGCAAAAAGGCATCAAGCCGGGTGACAAGGGTTATGTTGATTACTTTCTGCCGATTGTTGCCGATGCAGAAGCTGGTTTCGGTGGCGTTCTGAATGCTTATGAACTGATGAAGGCCATGATTGCTTCAGGTGCTGCAGGTGTGCACTTTGAAGATCAGCTTGCATCGGTGAAGAAGTGTGGTCACATGGGTGGCAAGGTGCTGGTTCCAACCCAGGAAGCCGTTCAAAAGCTGGTTGCTGCCCGTCTGGCTTCGGATGTTGCTGACGTTCCAACGATCGTGCTGGCTCGTACTGATGCGAACGCTGCCGATCTGCTGACTTCTGATTTTGATGAAAACGATAAGCCCTTTGTTGTCGGTGAACGTACTGCGGAAGGCTTCTACCGTACACGTGCTGGCATTGAACAGGCTATCAGCCGCGGTTTGGCTTATGCTCCCTACTCTGATCTGCTCTGGTGTGAAACTGCCAAGCCGGATCTGGCTGAAGCCAAGCGTTTTGCTGAAGCCATTCGTGCCAAGTTCCCCGATCAGATGCTGGCCTACAACTGCTCGCCTTCCTTCAACTGGAAGAAGAACCTGGACGATGCCACGATTGCCAAGTTCCAGCGTGAACTTTCGGCCATGGGTTATAAGTTCCAGTTCATCACCTTGGCGGGTATTCACAACATGTGGTATGGCATGTTCCAGCTGGCTTATGAATATGCCCGTGAAGACATGTCAGCCTATGTTCGTCTGCAAGAGTCCGAGTTTGCAGCCGCTGAACGTGGTTACACCTTTGTGGCGCACCAGCAGGAAGTCGGCACCGGTTACTTTGACGACATGACGACCGTGATTCAGGGCGGCCAGTCATCCGTAACTGCACTGACAGGCTCCACCGAGGAAGAACAGTTTCATTGATCTGAAACAGTTCTGCTGACATCCTCCCCGCCCTCTTTATGCGTTAGAACGTACGTAGAGTTAGAACGTACATAACGTACATAGAGAAGGCGGGGATTATCCCGCGAAATGAGTTGTTGCTGTATTATATTCTTGCTTACTGCTCCATGTGTTTCACTGCATTCATGCAGTCATGATTTGTTGTAGCTCTTTATTTTTTTGGCCAGTACGTTCACTTTTTGGTCCAGTGCGCTTTTAGTATGTTAACGAAGGTGTAAAACCGCCTAATTCTGCCGCATTCAATTTTCCAGCCGTTTAGATACGAAGATTATTTCCCCGCACTTTTTGTTTGATTATGGATAAGCGAACACATTCAACCCGCAGGGTCATGCGGCTCGTTTTCTGTTGCCCGGATTCATGGCATGATCAAAAGAGTTGAACGATTGTTTGGGAAAACTCGATCAACTGGAAATCCACTACAGCCTGCAGATGATCTGTGGCGCTTCGCTCAGGATTACCGCGTCGCCGCCGTGATGCGCCCCTACATGGAAGCAGTTGCCCACGACTGACGCCGCGAACCGCCGAGACGGGCGGGCTTCTCTTAGGTTTAAAAATTTAGTATTATGTAAATTGTTTTAAACCAAACCCAAGGAGGCGTCATGATTGCAGATCGCATTCGTCAAGCACGATTGGCGGCAGGTCTGACCTTGGGTGCGTTGGGCGAACAGGTGGGTGTTTCTCACACCGCCATCCAGAAGTACGAGAAGGGTCTGCTGACGCCGTCATCGACTCAGCTACTCAAGCTGGCCCGCGCCTGCGGCATCCGGACCGAATACTTCTTTCGTACGCATACAGTTGAACTGCTGCAGCCCGAGTTCCGCAAGCTCTCGACCTTTGGCAAGACGGCGCAGGATGCGCTGAAGATCAAGGTCGTCGAATTAGTGGAGAAGCGCGTGGAGTTGCTCGGCGCATTTCCCGAACTGCCGTTCCCTGCTTTTGCGCCGCCCGCGAATCTGCCCGAGCACATCGCCGCGCTGGATGAGATCGATGCGTTCTCGGATTCGGTCCGCAACGCTTGGCAGTTAGGGCTGAATCCAATTGCTGACCTCACTGACACCCTCGAAGGCCTTGGCTTGCTGGTCATCGTGGTCGATGAAGAGAACCCGGGCTTCTCTGGCTTGACGGCCAAGGCACAGACCGAAGATGGTCGAGAGTACACGGTCGTGGCTGTTTCCAAACGCTGGCCCGGTGATCGGCAACGGTTCACCCTGGCGCATGAGCTGGGGCACCTGCTGCTCGAAGGGCGACTGGCTGACGGCATCAATGAAGAGAAAGCCTGCGACCGGTTCGCCGGTGCCTTCCTGGCTCCGCGTGTTGCGGTGTTGCAGTTGCTTGGGGCACAACGCCATGCTCTGGAATGGCAAGAGCTGTATGTGCTTAAGCACGAATTCGGTCTGTCGATGAACGGATGGCTGCAGCGCGCCAAACAGTGCGGCGTGATCAACGAGGCAGCTCATCTCTCCATATTCAAGCGGTTTTCGGCCAAGGGCTGGCTCAAGACCGAGCCTGGCCAGCCACTGCCGCAAGAGCATCCCCGACTGTTTGATCAGTTGGTGTACCGCGCCTTAGCCGAGCAATACATTTCTGAAGGCAAGGCGGCGGAACTGCTGGGCATCCCGATGATGCGCTTCCACAATGAACGCCAGCTGGATTCATCGGATGCGGTTGCTCACCAGTGATGCCAACATCTTGATTGATATGGAAGCGGGAGCGTTGATGCAGACGCTCTTCCAGCTTCCGATGCAGTTCGGCATCCCTGATCTGCTGTACTACGAAGAAATTGA
>JAJZUM010000125.1 GCA_021848605.1 Pseudomonadota bacterium
CAATCGGGAAGCAGTTTATGCCTGGGCGGATCGTGTGGCTCGTACGATGGGGCATATCCATATCATTATCAATAATGCCGGTGTGGCCCTAGGTGCGACGGTTGAGGACATGAGCTATGCCGATTTCGAATGGCTGATGAATATCAACTTTTGGGGCGTCGTTTATGGCACCAAAGCATTTTTGCCGCATCTGAAAACGACCGGAGAAGGGCACGTTGTCAATATATCCAGTGTGTTTGGCCTCATCGCTGTTCCGACTCAGTCTGCTTATAATGCAGCTAAATTCGCGGTCAAAGGCTTTACAGAGGCGCTGCGCGAGGAACTGGTCATAGAGGGTTCTCCGATAGGGGTCAGTTGTGTCCATCCGGGTGGCATCAAAACCAATATTGCTGCCAATGCGCGATTAACAGCCTCATCAGGCTTTACTTCAAGTGGGTCGCGGCTGGAAATGGAAAAAATGTTTATGACTCCCCCTGAACAAGCTGCGCGGGATATTGTCAATGGTATTCGTCGCAATCGTCGTCGCGTCCTGATCGGGCCCGATGCCCAGGTTATTGATTGGGTGTCGCGCCTGTTGCCGGAGCATTATCAAGATCTTCTGGTGTTGGGTGGACGCTGGCGTCGGCGTTCTTTACTAAAAGCAAAAAGCTCAGCCACTGTTTGATTCGGGTGATCCTGATTCAATATGTTTGGGTATGGGGAGTGCGGTGTATGCAGATTGAGCAGTCGATTGTCGCCATTACAGGTGCGGCATCAGGATTGGGGTGGGCAACAGCTCAGTATCTGATAGGTCGTGGGGTTCGCGTGGCTTTGCTGGATCGGCAGGACGATGTGGCGTCCAAGGCGAAGACCCTCGGTGCACTTGCATTGGGTCTGTCGCTGGATGTGACGGATGCCGAAGCGGCAGCCAGGACTCTTGATGCCGTTGTGGCTCATTGGGGGCGTCTTGATGCCTTGGTCAATTGTGCTGGAATTGGTGGTGCAGCCCGTACGTTGGGACGTCAAGGTCCTATGGCATTGGAGGCATTCAATCGAACCGTTCAGGTCAATCTTGTGGGTAGTTTCAATATGGCCAGATTGGCGGCTGAACGCATCAGCCGCCATGAAGCAGGTCTGGATGGTGAACGAGGTGTCATCATTCATACGGCTTCCATTGCTGCTTTTGAGGGTCAGATTGGCCAGGTGGCCTACAGTGCCTCAAAGGGTGGTGTAGTGGCTATGACACTGCCGATGGCCCGGGATCTGGCGGGGCTGGGTATTAGAGTCATGACGGTCGCTCCTGGGATTATCGAGACACCCATGATGCAGGCCGCAGGTGATGAAGTACGTGCACCTTTGATTGCTGCAACCCAGTTTCCCAAACGATTGGGTATGCCTGAAGAATATGCTGCCCTGGTTGCCCATATTCTTGAAAACCGATTTCTTAACGGCGAGGTGATCCGTATCGATGCCGGACTCCGTATGCCTCCCCGATAAACTGAGGTCATTTTTGCAACCGCGACTGGGTGCTGTTCAGGGCTGTCTGGTCGTTGCCTGGAGTGGTGGTCTTGACTCCACAGCCTTATTGGCTGCCCTGGTTGCTTGCCGTCAGCCGGATTGGCCCTTGATCAAGGCGGTGCATGTTCATCATGGTTTACAAGCCGAAGCAGATCAGTGGGTCGAGCACTGTCATCGATATGCTGATCAGTGGGGCGTTGAGCTGGTGGTTCAACATGTTCAGGTTTGTTCTGGCGCTAGTCTGGAAGCACAGGCACGCGCGGCAAGGCAGCTGGCACTGGCTCAATCAATCCGAGTTGGTGATGTACTCTTGTTGGCACACCATGCTGATGATCAAGCTGAAACCATCTTGTTTCGTTTAATGCGTGGTACAGGTTTGGACGGTGCGGTGGCCATGACCGAGATCGCTGACTGGCACGTGGCTGACCAGATCATTCCAGTCTGGAGGCCATTGTTGCATCTGCGTCGCAGTGAATTGATCGCATATGTTCACATTCAGGAGCTGAAGTGGATTGAGGATCCGAGCAATCAGGATCTTCGCTTGGCTCGAAACTTTATCCGGCACCAGATCATACCGTTGTTGCAAAGTCGCTGGTCTCGTTCAGTTGAGCATCTGGTTGATTTTGCCGATGAGTTGGCTATGTTGCGGCAAGAATGCCGCCATGCAGATGGTCTCTTGCTGGCGCAGCATCGTTTCCATCACGGTCTTAACCGGCAAAGTTTAGCTGGATTACCCTTGGGGCAGCAGTCCCGTGTCTTGCGGCAATGGCTGCAACAACTTGATGTTCCCGTACCCGATCGTGCCATGCTGCAACGTATTTTGCTGGAAAGCGAAGGGCGTGGATCAAAGATGCAGCGCTGGTGTTGGCGACATACAGGGGTGATGTGTTGGCAGGGTGTGCTCTACCCAGAGCCGATTGCGGTCATTCCAGGAGAATGGAATGTTGATGCCTTGCTTTTACTCCCTGATGGGCGACGTCTCAGAGCGGTCAGCCGGTTTGGAAAAGGTCTGCTTCTCCCCGCAACTTATCATGTCGCGGCGCGCCAGGGAGGAGAACGTCTGCGCTTGCATCCTAATGGACCCCATCATGCCCTGCGTACTTTGTGGCAATCCTGGAATATTGCACCGCTCTGGCGTGATACTTGGCCTTTGTTGTGGGCTCATGGACAATTGGCTGCTGTGCCGGGTCTTGCCATTGCTGAGTCTTTTCTTACTTCGTCAGATGATGAAGTCGGTTGGAGCTTTGAGCTGGTATAGCGATTGCCTTTCGTCAGCGGGGGCTTCGCTTTTGCTTGAAAATAGTGCATGCTGTATGTAGGCGTTGATGGTTATTGTGCTCTAGGCTGAGTTGGAGGGTTTTCATGTTCCAGAAAGATATAGCCCTAGATAAATCCCGTCTTGGGGAGCTGCTCGTACGCAAGGGCCTCATCTCCCAGGATCAATTGCAAAAGGCGCTGTTGACACAACGCGAAACTGGCGCACGGCTTGGGGAAATCCTCCTTGGTCTGGGCTGGTTGTCTGAGCGTCAGTTGCAGCGTGCTCTAACGCGGCAAAAGAGTTATCGTTATGCCATTGCCGTTGTGGCTGCTGTTTCAGCACCTTTGAGTCCCCTGTTGTCGGCTGCTGCGGCAACGGTGGATGAGCCTGCAGCAGCTGCTTCGGTATTGACCCAGCGTTCAACGCTTAAGGCGTTGGACGATTCGAGTATGGAACAGGTATCAGGACAGTCAGGCCTCGCGATCAATAGCACCCTGGTCATGAAGCAACAGAGCCAAAGTCCTCAGACCGCATCGACGACCACTTCTTCAAATTCATCATTGAACCAGTTTGTACAGGCGTTGACGCCTAATACACAGAGTAATGATGCCGTACATATGGCCATTAATGCTGTGAAGGCTGTTTTGCCTTTGCAGGCAGATGTTCAGATCAATGGGATGACTTTTGCCAATGGCTCCGACACGCCGCCACCAACGACTTTTCAACAGGATCCTAATGGTGGTTTGAGTGTCAACGTGGCAGTACCTACGCATATTGATTCAATCGTTTTCAACAATATTCAGGTTCAAGGTCAGGCTCCTGGCAGTCCAACGATGGGCGACTTGGCGATTGTTGGTATCGACATGCATAACACCCAAGTCAAGGTTACGATGCGCTGAACGAGCCCCTTTCTTCTGTGGAGAGGGATACACGTTGCTACATGTTCTCTTCTGTGTTCGTGACTGGTCTAAACTTTGCGTTTAGACCATAATCGTTTTTCTTTCCTTGCTAATTTTGAGGTTTCCATGGCTGAGCATCACTCTGCTTTCCGTTGGCTGCGCCGTCAGCATCTTTCGAATCTTAATCTGGAATTCCAGGAATTTGAACATAAGGCAACAGGCATTCGGCATATCCATCTGGCAAGCAGCAGTGAAGAAAAGGTTTTCATGGTGGCATTTCGGACCATGCCGATGAACTCCACCGGAGTGGCGCATGTTCTTGAGCACACCGTTCTTTGTGGCAGTGAGCGCTATCCGGTGCGCGATCCATTTTTCATGATGATTCGCCGTTCCCTGAATACCTTCATGAATGCGATGACGGCAGGTGACTGGACAGCTTATCCTTTCGCAACCCAGAATGATAAGGATTTTTATAATCTGCTTTCGGTTTATCTGGATGCGGTTTTTTTTCCAAGACTCCACCCACTTGATTTCGCCCAAGAAGGTATCCGGATGGAATTGGCTGATCCGGAACATCCTGAAGACAGCGCCCTTGTGTTCAAAGGAGTTGTCTTCAATGAGATGAAGGGGGCCATGAGTTCAGCGGTAAGCCAGCTTTACGAGTGCATGAACAAATACCTTTTTCCATCAACGACCTATCATTACAACAGTGGGGGTGATCCTGTATTTATCCAGGATCTGACGCATGCCGATCTTCTGGCTTTCCATCGTCATCATTATCATCCAAGCAATGCAATCCTACTCAGTTTTGGTCAACTTGATCTTAGCCAGTTACAAGAACAGATTGAAACACTGGCTTTGCAGCGTTTTGAAGGGCGTCAGGAGCCGGTGCGTGGTCGGGATGAAAAGCGTTACATGGCTCCGTTGCGTATTGAAGAATCCTATCCTTTAGATGAATCGGATCCATCTGCAAAAACCCATATTGTCATGGCTTGGTTGATGGGGCGGGCGAGCGATCTTGATCATGCCTTGGACATGGCTGTGCTCGGCGGTATCTTGTTCAATCACTCTGCTTCCCCTTTACGTATGGCACTGGAGCAGACTGATTTGGCAGCTTCGGCCTCGCCATTATGTGGAGTTGGTGATGATTCGCGGCAACTCGTCATGATGGCTGGGGTTGAGGGAAGTGAGTCACAGCATGCTGATGCTGTGGAGGCGCTCATTATGAATGTTCTGAGGGATCTTGCCGAAAAAGGTGTTGATTTCAATGAAGCTGAATCTGTTCTGCATCAAATTGAATTAAACGAACGGGAAATTGGTGGCGATCGTTACCCCTATGGACTATCGCTGTTAATGTCGCTTATTGGACCCGTGCTGCAAGATGCGGATCCTTTACCGTTGCTGGACTGGTCGATCGCACTGCAGCGGGCTCGGGAAAAAATTCGCCAGCCTGATTATATTCCGGGACTGATACGCACTTGGCTGCTTGATAATACCCATAGGATACGTCTGGTTCTGAAGCCTGATGCAGCTATGAGCGATCGTGCTCGTGCCGAAGAAGCCGCTGAGCTTGCTCGCCGGGCTGCTGGTATGACAAACGAAGATAGACGGCAACTCCTTGAAGCGGCGCATCAGCTTGAACAGCGTCAGGCCGAGCAAGATCCGGCTGATTGTCTTCCAAGGGTGACCCGGGAAGATATCCCGGCTGATCTGCCTGAAGAACCCGTGCAGTGGACATGGGAATCGACAGCAGGTGTTCGTGTCCATGGCGGATTTGCTGGAACCAATGGACTTGCTTATGGCAAATGGATTGTTCCGATGCCAGAAATTGCGCCGCACCTGATACCCTGGCTGCCTCTGTATCGCAATGTTTTTGGCGAACTAGGTGCTGGTGCCGATGATTATCAGGCACGTCAACGTCGTCTTTCAGCACAAACGGGTGGAATAAATCTTGCTGAACTCAGTTTTCCGCTGCTTGGTACTGATGTAGCCCAGTCGATGTTGATTCTTTCCGGAAAGGCGCTCAATCGAAACAACGATGTTCTTTTAAGGCTGATGCTTGAACAGCTTGATCATCTGCGTTTCGATCAGCCGGATCGGATTCGTGAGCTTATGCAACAAATGCGCTTGCGTTGGGATCATGGAGTGACTCAGGAAGGGCATCAACTGGCGATGGGTCGTGCTGCAGCTAGCATGAGTTCGTTGGGTGCCTGGCGAGCAGCACAACGAGGTCTGGTTGGCCTGCGCTTCTTGCGTTCGCAGGATCAGAAGTTGGTGGGTGAACCCGAAGGACTTGGTGACGTCATAAAATTTCTTCAAGAAATTCATGAACGGGTTAAAGCGCAACCCCGAACTTTACTTTGGGTTGGCGAAGATGCCCTGCAGGATGAGCTGCGTGCTGCCTTGAATGGTTTTGCAGGTGTCCGCTCGGGTGCGTGTTCTGCATCTTTACCCGTCCTGAGCCATACGGGTCGTGATGAGGCTTGGGTAACCCAGACCCAGGTACAATTTTGTGCCATGAGTTTTCCTGCGGTCGGTATGTTGCATACGGATGCTGCTGCCCTGCGGCTGCTTGGGCCGATTATGCGTAACCGAACGCTACATTCTGCCTTGCGGGAACGGGGAGGGGCATATGGGGGTGGAGCAACTTATGCAGCGGAGGAATCCTGTTTCCACCTGTTTTCTTACCGCGATCCTCGTCTTGAAGGTACTTATGATGATTTTCTGGCCGCGGTCGAGGACGTTCGCCGTCATCCGCCAACCCAGGAACAGCTTGACGAGGCGCTGCTCAACCTCATTGCTGCCATGGATAAGCCGGCGTCTCCTGCTGGAGAAGTCATGCAGGTTTTGACGGGACATTTGACCGGACGTGATCGGGCTTTGCGTGTCAGTATTCGGCAACAGTTGCTTGCCACCCGGGTCGAAGATATCCAGCGTGTTGCCCAAACCTGGCTCGTTCCAGAACGAGCCCGCCGTATTGCCATTGTGCCGGCTGATTGTGAGGCGCGTGCCATGCGTATGGGTTTTGCCCTTGAGTCGCTGTTGTGAATACAATTTGTTTTGTGCATGCCAATGGATTTCCAGCTGGAAGTTATCTTCAGCTCTTTCGGCTTTGGTCTCATGCTTTTGAAGTGGTTGCCCCATCATGCCTTGGCCATGATCCTGCATTTCCGGTGCGAGCGCAGTGGCGAGAACAAGTGCACGAACTTATTTCGTGGATGAGCCAGCACGTTAGGGAGCCTGTTTGGGGTGTGGGGCATTCTTTTGGGGCTGTTGTACAATTCATGGCAGCCTATGAGCGTCCCGATCTGTTTAACGGTGTAATCATGCTTGACCCACCGCTCATCAATGGTCCTGAATCACTTGGATTCATGGTGGCAAGCCTTCTTGGACGATCGGATCAACTTACGCCGGCAGGCCGTTCCCGAACACGCAAACGGTCTTGGAGGGATTGGGAAGAAGTATTATCGTATTTCAAGAACCGGCCGTTTTACCAGCAACTTCATCCTGACTGTCTTGAGGACTATTTACAGAGTGGTTTGCAGCAGCAGGCTGATGGGCATTGGTCGTTGGTTTTTGATCCCGACATTGAAGTGGAAATTTTTCGGCAAACGCCTCATCAGTACTGGCGTTATTGGCGACACTTGAAAGTTCCCGGGATGGTCATTCGTGGCCAGCAAAGCGAGGTAACGACCGTGCGGGCGGCACGACGTTTGGCACACCAGCACGGTCTTGTCCTTGAAGAGCTGGAAGGTGGGCATCTTTTTCCGTTGCAATTTCCACATCAAAGCGCTCAAAAAGTCATGGATGCGATTGCTGTTTTGCGCCGAATTACTCCGTTGTAAATCATCAGGTATTCGAGGGGGCAAACTGGCTTTAAGAAATTATTTGTGGCGGATTTATTTGAGGCGATGATTGGATAGGGCAGCAGAAAGACTGATCTTGTGTATGCTAACTTTTTTGGCTCGTGGGCTGGCTCAGATGCCAAGACGCAACTGCTTTATAAGAGCACGCCAAAGAAATAAATATTAGGCACAATCAGAAATATTAGACAATGGGTATCGCATTAACCGCCGAAACCCGTATGAACACTTGTCCGCGCATTCCCCTTGCTAGGCGAGTTCCGAACCAGCCTTGCGCCAGCAGGGGGTCAAGCGGGCGGTTTTGGGTTTGGCTTGGCTTTTGCCGCTGATTTTCTTGCGTGCTCTGCCGTACCCTGTGTCATTTTCAGAAGACGACTGCACGGAATATCAGAAGTCAGCCGCACGACCTTCTCCGATGCCAATTAGGCAGGCCGCTCACGAATCCAAAATCGCAGGCCAATGTCGGCG
>JAJZUM010000126.1 GCA_021848605.1 Pseudomonadota bacterium
TGGAAAATCTGCTTGATCTGTGATCGTCCCTGTACTTTGTTGAAAGGATCTCTGAAATGGGCTGATGACGCATAAAAATTGTGTATGTGTTCGAGGGAGTCCGGTTGCAGGGCTTCATACCATTGCAGTAAGTGATCCAAGCACTGTTTTATCTCCGTTATTGATGCGTCCGAGTTGGTGGTATGTGCATCAGGATCAATCGTTGTTTTTGCTGTGCTCTTCAAAGCCCAATCCTCGTGTCAGTTATAATCCAGGAATGCCTTTGGAGTCCTGAATTATTTATTCATCAAGGAGCATATATCGTTGTCGCAAAATATACAACTACTAGGTAAATATAACTACTGACCGGTAAAAGTGCCTGTCGATAGCAATAAGTGAACAAAGATGCTGGAAGTTCTTAGAGATTGCCCTTGTCAAGGAGGTACAGAAATTCCTTAACATGCAAGTTACGATTGGCCAGATTACGCGCGCCCCGAAAGGTGTTGTATGCCATTTCAAGAACTTTCACCCGTCCCATCCGATTCAACTGTTCGAGAAAGTGCTCGTGGTGAATGAACCCCTCTGAGTTATAGGAAATTAGCACACAGCGAGCTTTGATTCGGGCAACAGCCTCAAGTAGGGCTGATTCGGCTTGAGGTGCCTTGTTGTATATGGACCGCTGCCAGTTGGAAGGAATACCGGATACACGGCTGACTGATAGAGGTTTTTCGTAGTTACACAATAAATTGAGCATGAAATAGTTGGAGCCGTAGGGGTGCTCGTTGTACGGTGGATCAAAATATGCCAGATCGATTTGGGGTAAGGAGGCAATACATTGTAATGCATCGCTCGTACTGATATGAACGTCACAGTGATAGCGACTGAACAGGGGGAGTTGGACCTGGATCGGATGCAGAATACGCTTCAAGGCATGCTGGCCATTACCCCCATATTGCCCAACTCCGTTGGCGTTTTTGTAAAAGCCTTTAAATACACCCGATGTATTGGTATGCATGGATGCCTGGACTAAAACCGGAGCGAGCAGAAAAGGTTGAAGATGTTGGGGGGTTTTCTCTAGCGCTTGCCGAAAGGTATCGAGAAACATGGCATTACGACGGGTATAAAACACCCGCTCGCCATGCTGGATGTTGTTCTCATCGGCAGGTGCGTACATGTGACTGATCCAACCGGCTTCGAGTTTCTCATCACGGGTCAGATCGTTGAGGCGGTCAAATTCTGCACGTAATGGGCCATAGGGAACTTCATCCTGATTGAATTGATAACACTGGTTAAGGATTTGGCTATAGGGCTCAAGGTCGTTGCAAAACAGGTTTTGACTGTAGCGCCGTGCCAGACGTGCAACAACTCCTGAACCAGAAAAGAGATCCACAAAATCAATTTTTTTCTTTCCTATGATCTCAATTGCGGTCTTTATACCCTCATGAATATGAGGCAGGAGGGCACGCTTGTTGCCTAGACAGGTGATAAGATGCTTATTCAGATAATCGGGGTGTTCTTCCAACCCGCTACTGTACCAATTCTGCTGGTCATAAGTTTTTATGTCGCCGGGTTCAAGCACGTTCAGAGGTACCCAATTGTTCTTCTGGACGACCGAGGAAGTATCCTTGCAAATAGCGCACACCAACCGTCCACAGTTTGGAAAGTGTTGCGGTTGACTCAACATAAGGAACAATAACTAGCTTTTCTAACGCGTTAAGGTTGCTAACCAGATCTTTGATGACACCGATATGATCTTCTGAGGCGAGATCTTGGGTAAAGGAACCATCAAGTTTGATATAGCGTGCCTGAACTTTTTTCAGTGTACTGAACGGATCGATGGACAGACCGAATCGGGAGATGCTCATTTCACAACCAACTTGCTGCAGGTTGACGGCCATCTGGCTTGCCTGGTTAAGGTAGTTGAGTACATCTTGTTCCTGAAATTGCAAAATAAGTGTGCCGGGTTGTTGCGAGGTTGCACGGGCCAACTTGCCAATCCACTCGGGCAACGAAGTGTCTAACAGGGATTCACCACTCAGGTTGATCAGAATGCGGGTTCGGGGCTCCAGTTTGAGATGTTCTTTGAGGCGTTTGCAGGCATTAAGCAGAACCCAGCGGTCAATTTTTAGTGCTAGACGCTCTTTGCGGTCCTGCAAGGCAGCGGGAAGGAACTGTTCGGGTTCAAGTGTCTGGCCTTCATTGATGGGCAGACGCAAATAAACCTCATAAAAAGATTCCCCTTCACTAACGACATCAACCAGGGACTGAAAGAGTAGTTTGAATCGATTTTGAGCCAAGGCACTACTGAGCAGTTCCATCATGGCTGTGGATGACGAGGAGGCATCCTGGGCGGGATCATAAAGTGATAGGTCGTTGCCATTTTTTTCACTAACCTTGCTGTTTTCAGCAGCAGCCAAGGCAAGAAGTTCATCAGGACGACGTGCGGTCTCAGCGAAGCAGACACATCCAATCGACAGGGTCGTGCGTAAGTTGCGGCCGTCTTCAAGCACAATGATATGTTCAGCGATATGTTGAAGTGCTTTTTCCAGCACGGGGCTGACGGAGGTGTTATCCAGTCCGGGTATCAAGGCGATGAATGTTGAATCGGCGAAACGGTACAGGTATTTGCGATCAAGGACTTCAACTAGTTTTTTGGCAATGTCACCGGCTATAACATCACCGTACAAGGGATAGGCAATACTGAACTGGTTAAAACGGTCGATACTGATGTAGGCAAGGGCAAAAATATTTTCCCGGGCGTGAGCACGTGTTACAGCCTCAGGAAGATGTTCTTCGAGCAGTTTTCGATTGCCAAAGCCGGTGGTGCTATCTTGGGTGGGTACTTCATGTGTCTCGCCGGTATCGATTCGAATAATGATCTGGGTACAAGGCTCACCTTCGTAACTGGATGGCGACAGGGTCATAACGGCATTGAATGAACTTTGATCCATGCGCATTCCATGAAAGTGTAGCTCTTCGCCGTCATTATCGAACGCGGATCCATCGGGTTTGCGACCGTGCGAGCGCAAATAGTTTTTGAAACTAGCCAGGTCATGGGGATCAACCAGATCAATGATGGGCATACCATCGAGATCCTCGCGGCTACTGTAACCAAAGAGTTCAATGTAAGCACGGTTAACGTAAATATGCATGCCGTCATGCAGATAAGCAATCGCTTCACTGGAGTGCTCGAGCAGAAAAGTATTCCGGGTTTCGACTTCAGTAAGGGAGGCTTCAAGTCGACGTTGAGCGCGTCTTGCTTGCAGGTTGACCAGTTCACGGCGTACGACGAGCGCAATCAGGTGCGGCTCAGAGGAGGGTAAGGCATCGGCAGCACCGGCTTCGAGCGCGCGAGTATGCGTGTCCGTGTCAAAAGTATCGCTGATGATGACCACAGGAATATCACGTCCTAGTTTGCGAATACTGCCAAGCAGGGCATCCATGCTGTACTCATCAGGTGATTCTGAGCTGACCAGCACATCAAAGGGATTTTCTTCAATGTGCTCAAGCAAGTCTTCAACTGTTTCCGCTTGGGTGGGTCGGGTCGGGATACCCAGATTTTTCAGGGCGCTGACCATGAGTTCGGCTCGATCGCTTGCCGTACAGCCAATTAGCAGCCGTAATGTGTCAGAACCCTTCAACATCGCCATAAAATGATGATCCCAGTCAATTCAGTAAACTGATCCTTTGATTATATTCAACATGTTCAGGAACATGGGATAAATTGATAAAGCAAATTCAATTATGTTGAAATCTCATGGATTTGGCAATGAGTTTAACGATGCATTTGGTACTTTCGGTCCAAAACTGCCAGCCCAGATTCATTTTTTAGAGAGCCCTCAAGTGATATTGATCCAATATTGAATGAATATATGCCAATCCTTCTTCGTTCCAGTTGATCCTGGGCAGGGAAGAGAGCTTGTTGTAGGGTTGGTTAAAAAGTACCTGTTGCCAATCGGGTTTGCGGATTCCTTGTACGTTCGGACAATCATCGATCAGCAGATGTGCTTGGATCAATGTCTTGTCTGCAGTAAAAATCACGCGTTTTAGCATCGATGCGCCAAGGTGATGTCTAATCCAAGTCAGTTTGTCGGCAGCAGCCTGATTGTTTCCGGAAGGAAGTGAGCTGCAGATCCATAAGCTGTAACCTTCGATGGTGAAATGCTGAACAGCTTCAATGGCTCCGGGCATGGGGGGCAAGGCAGCATAGAAACCAGAACGTTGAATCACCTGTTCGACCTCCGGTTGAACATGGGCTGGATAATCGTCAACAATCCGGAAATGACGACGCAACGCTGGTTCTAAGGCCGGAATATCATTGCCTTTGTATGCCTCCCAAAGAGCCTTGAAGCCTGTATCAAAATCTGCAAGAACACCATCCAGATCAAGAAGCATGATCGGTTCTTCGTAAGCTGGATCTATTGATATCGGATATTCGGACACTTCGGGGTGATATCCTTGCTCAAAAAAAGCAACAAAAAACGTTCTTTTGCCTGAGCGACAATGAACATCATCGCTCAAACAGGCTACAGCATTTCAATATGGAAAGCTCTTCGGTGCATCATATCTTGTCATTTTGTCGAAACGTGTCAAAATTGCAAGATCAACTGACAAGGAATTCATTATGGCAGCATATTTTGCGTACCGTGCGGATCAGGAACTTGCAAAGGATCTGGAATACGTTCTCGCCAAGCTCGATGCACATTCAAGCGAGCCCCAGGCTGACCTGTACGTTAAGATGTCCATGCAGTTCACCGACAGTGTCATTCAGGTGATTTTGCTTGATCTGGTCAAAGCCATGGGAAGTAGTACTGGGATTCTGGAACATCTGGCGGGGGTGCTGCGCAGTACCATGCATGTCCTGTTACGGCAGCTCCTGAGCAAGCGCAGTAATGAAGAACTTGCCCAGGCTGCTACCTATGTTCATTCGCGTCGTCGTTATCTTGGCGAGGAAGTCTATATTGCTATTCCACTTAAGGACAGCCTGCGTACCCATTTTGAAGTAGTCTTCACGGAAATTGATGCTGGTCGTGGTGAAGCCAATCGTGAAGAACTGCGTGTTGCAATGTCCGAATTTATTGACCAGGCTGTGATCAGCTATTTTGACGAGTTCATTGCGGCATTGCATCTGGGCTTTATCATGTCCAAAGCAGCGGGTATGGCGCGAGCAACCATCAGCAAAGGGGCACACGCAGCCATGAACAAACTGATTCCTGGGCTGAACCAACAGGAAATGCAGAACCTGGCCAATTATTTTGACCAATTTATGTTCAGTGATCCGGATTTGACGACCAATCCGACCCCAGCCCCATAAGCTTGAGAAACCCGCACAGTTATTGTTCGCTGTGCGGGTTTATTTCATTCGTCAACATAAAAGTCCAGTTGCAAAGGCTGTTCTGAATTCTGACAGCGATAACACGAGAAGTCGGTCTTCCCACTTCGTTTAAGAATATCCTCATCGAGCCAGTGCTGGCCGTTAGGAACAGGCGACATGGCCAGCAGAGCCATCAGTGCATCAGCCATAATGGCTGGGGTTCGACTGATGGGATAGATGGCTTCACCGGCAAAACGTTCGGTCGCTGCAGTGGCGATGACTGTGCGTGGCCAAAGGGTATTGCAGGCAATCTGTCCAGTAAGCTCGGCCGCGAGTCCTGCCATCAGTAAACTCATGCCGTATTTTGAAACAGTGTAGGGAATGAACTTTCCCAGCCATTCCGAACGGAGGTTGATGGGCGGTGATAAGGCAAGCAGATGAGGTCGTGGTGCTTTAAGCAAATGTGGAATACTGGCCTGGGCCAGTACAAACAAGGCACGTTCATTGATTGATTGCATCAGGTCGTAGTGTTTAAGCGGGGTTGTGGTCAGCGTAGAAAGCTGCAAAGCTCCGGCGTTATGAATGACAATGTCGAGCCGGCCAAATCGATCTACAGTTTCCTGGACGGCTGCTTCAATCTGTGAGGCCTCACGGACGTCGGTGCGAATGCCGATCGCTTCGACACCCAAAGACTGAATTTCCGTACAGACACTTCCCAATGTACCCGGTAGTGTTGGGTGTGGTACGTCACTTTTGGCAGCCAGGGCGATATGCACGCCCGATTGGGCCAGTTGCAGTGCCATGGCACGCCCAATACCGCGCGTGCCTCCGGTGAGTAGAGCGACCTGACCCCGTAAGGAGGTCATGATGCTTCTCCAAGTTGAACAAGGAGTTGACGTTTTTTGACCTGTTGGCCAGTGGTAACGCTCAATGGGCCCATCACTCCATCACGGTCGGCTTTGATAGGATGTTCCATTTTCATGGCTTCAAGAATCATCAGGACTGTTCCCCGCTCGACACGTTGTCCGGATTGAACGTTGATGCTACGGATGCATCCATCCATGGGGGCTATGATATTACCGTTGCCGGTGTTTTCTCCAGCAGAAGCTCGTTGATGACTGATGTTGCTGACCAAAAGCGGCCCGCGCTCAGTTTGTAACCAGAGTTGGTCGTCCTGCCAGGCATAGTGGACTTTCTTCTGCCAGCCGTTTATACGATACACCAGATGGTTGGGTGCAATATCCAGGTTATCGATGTCTAAGGATTGAGTCCCAAGATCAATCCTTAGACCATGCTCCTTATGTGGTTGCATGCGTAGAGTCTGTTCCTGATCTTCACAGCGTAAGTTCAGCCAACTTGCCAGATCTGCGGCCGTGCGCCAGCCTCTGAGCGGGTGAGCCATACGTTCATGAAAAAGTATGGCTGCCAGGGCAAAATCAAAGGGTTCAGCGCGCAGTGCCTGTAAAGATGTTGCCTTTTCAAGATGTTGGGCAATGAACCCGGTATGTGTCTCACCCTTTATAAATGCTGGGTGACTTAGCACTTCATGCAGGAAAAACTGATTGTGCGGTACTCCGAAGAGCAAAGTTTTTTGTACGGCTCGAGCCAGGCGTCGGCAGGCTTCTTGGCGGTTTTCACCCCAGGCGATAATTTTGGCAAGCATTGGGTCGTAGTAGGGCGATACTTCACCGCCGGTGAGCATACCATGATCAATCCGAATGCCTTCACCTTCGGCCGGTTCGAAATAGACAACAGGTCCTGTTTGGGGCAGAAAATTCTGGGCAGGATTCTCGGCATAAAAACGAACTTCAATGGCATGCCCTTTCAGCAGCACCTGCTCCTGTTTGATGGGTAATGTTTCACCGGCGGCCACACGAATTTGCCAGGCAACCAGATCGAGACCGGTTACCAGTTCAGTGACAGGGTGTTCCACCTGAAGACGGGTATTCATCTCCAGAAAATAAAATGCACCATCGGCATCAAGCAAAAATTCAACGGTACCAGCGCCTACGTACTGGCAGGAACGGGCAGCAGCAACAGCCGCTTCACCCATACGACGTCTCAGCTCCGCATTCATGACTGGGCAGGGTGACTCTTCCACAACTTTCTGGTGGCGGCGTTGAATGGAGCAGTCACGTTCACCCAGGTACAGGCAGTTGCCATGTCGATCCGCAAAAACCTGAATCTCGACATGTCGCGGATTAATCACAGCCTTCTCAAGAATCAGTTCATCGCTACCAAAGGCGTTCCGTGCTTCGGAACGAGCAGTGCTCAGGGCTGCAGCAAAATCTTCGGGACGATCAACCTTGCGCATACCACGGCCACCGCCGCCGGCCGAAGCCTTGATCATAACGGGATAGCCGATACGATCAGCCTCCCGGCTAAGTGTTGCGTCAGATTGATCGGCTCCCTCATAACCTGGCACGCATGGAACGCCAGCTGCAATCATCGCAATCTTTGCTTCTCGCTTGCTGCCCATCAAGGCCATGGAAGCAGGGTCCGGACCGATAAAGATCATACCCGCTTTCTGGCAGGCTTCTGCGAAACCGGCATTTTCAGAAAGAAAGCCATAGCCTGGATGCACAGCTTCTGCACCACTTTGGGACATGGCACGCATCAAGGACTCGATATTCAGATACG
>JAJZUM010000127.1 GCA_021848605.1 Pseudomonadota bacterium
TTTATTGCCACCACCACCAGACTGGTTGATCGTTGCCGTATTCCCTGATGTGTACTGAGTGATCGTTGCCAGATTGACCGACTTGCCGTCGCCACCCCACTGATTGACATAAGCTGCATCATTCGACCCAAACTGAGTAATTTCGGCCTTGTTGTCATTGGACGACGCACCCTGAGTCACTGCAGCCGTATTATGGTTGGCTACATCAGTATCAAATTTGCCCTGATTGATGCTGACTGAACCATTCTGACCATCCTGATTCACGGTCAGTTGATTACCAGTACCTTCCTGATACGTAGTGGCTGTATTATTCAGACCGTTCTGCGATACGGTTGCCGTATTGGAATACTCTTGCTGAGTTACGGATGCATGATTACCATAGCCATTCTGGTTGACAGTGGCCTGGAGATTTGAGCCTTCACCGACTCCTTCATCATTCTGATTGACAACAACTGTCTCACCGCTTCCACCCTGCGATACCTTAACAGCTGAGTTGGCAACATGATCTTGAGTGACGGTTACAGAAGAGTTCTGAGTAAATGGATTTTGCGTAACAGACACGCTGGAACCAATCGCTTCATTTTGCATCACTTGAGCAGAACTGTTCTGAACTGTAAAATTCTGGTTGACTGTTGAGGTATTCATGGTACCACCCAACTGCTGAATGGATGCAGTGGCGCCAAAAACACTTTGATTGATGGTCGCTGAGTTCTGCACTCCGTTTGTCTGAATGACAGTTGCCTTGTCAGCACCACCATTCTGGGTCACGTTGGCCGTATTCTTGTTGGTCATTGTCTGCTGAACACTGGCCTGATCATTCCAACCGCTCTGATAAACCGTAGCCTGGGATGATTTGTTACCTGTTTGATTGACCGTAGCTGAAGACTGACTGCTTTCAAACTGAGTCACCGTCGCAGTACCCTGCTGGTCACCATGACTCTGATTCACAGTAGCTGTTGAGTTCACCGTTTCATCAGTCTGATTGATGGTCGCGGTCTCAGCTGTGCTGCTCGACTGATTGACGGTAGCAGAACTTCCGGTTGTCTGGCCCGGGTTTACAACCCCCGAGTCATCCTTATCATTTTGGGTTCCCTGGTTGATGGTGGCCGTTGTTTTGGCATCGACCGAAGTCTGATTGACTGTGCCCGTATTGGAAGCACCATACTGATTGATGGTTGCTTGCTCGGCAAAAGCCCCCGTACTCAAGGCCAAGGTAAACAAGGCCAAAATTTTCGCGATCTTCATGTATTGCTCCTTGCTGTTGTTGCCCGTTACCGGGCGTTTGATTGGGTCACAACCACATGGCTACCGTTGCCCGACTGGGCCACATCAACCATAAGACCATGCCCCTTTTGTAAAATCTGGGTAGTATCATTACGACCTTGCTGAATCACCTGGGCACTGTTCTGATCACCGCTTTGCTGAATATCTGAAGCCAGTCCCTGACCCTGCTGGGAAAGACTGATTTCATTGGCACGTCCTTCCTGTTTTTGACTGGATTGATTCGATGAACCCTTTTGTGAGCTCATAGCCTGATTTTCATGGCCTTGTTGTGCAGCTTCAAGACTGTTGGAACTCCCCTGCTGAGTAACCTGTGCCCAGTTACCCCCTAATTCGGTAACAGGCGCAAGATCGCCAACTTGAGCCCATCCCCTGGTGGAAAAAAGCAATATATATCCCAAAAAGAGGAAAGAAAATTTTCTTGTTATTTTAAACACCGACAAGCTCCAACAATCCGGTCCGATCCTTCGATATACACACGCTCTTGGACTGATGGTGTCATGTTTCCGTAGTCTCAACTATCGACAATAAGTTTGATTTCTCCGCTACATACATCAACCAGACTCACTATGACCTAGATCAAATTTTTATTAAATTCATATTGTTTGCCAGGGGTAACCATCGACATTAAACTCGAATTAATTTTGCATTACTTCTATAATCTAAGGCATCGAATCTCCTCATCCTTAGGGTTGTCGGATGTTTTGGATTCGGCCCGTCTTGCTTTGCCGGCTCGGATTTTGGGCAAACACCCCAGAATCACCGTATGATTTCGAGCCAGCCGTGCGAAGAGTCAATATGTCTACCACCCCTCTGCAGGACTGATGATGCGAAGCCGTTCGTCGAAACAAAAAAGCAAAAGCGCACCCCTGTCTTTGCAGACACAACCGGGGCCTTTTGTCGTTGCCATTGGTGCTTCCGCGGGTGGCCTGGAAGCGCTGGAGCGCTTCTTTAAAAGCTGTCCCCCTTCGCTGGATGCCAGTTTTGTCGTCATACAGCATCTGTCCCCTGATCATAAAAGCATGATGCTTGACCTGCTCTCACGCTATACCGCCATGCCAGTTGTCATGGTTGAGGATGGGCTTGTTATCGAGACCGGCAAGGTCTATCTGATTCCTCCCGGAACGATCATGCGCATCAAGGAACAGGTATTTCGGTTGACACCGAAAGCTCCTCACCTGCTGACTTTGCCGATTGATATCTTTCTGCTTTCCCTGGCTGATGCATTTGCGGCACAGGCCATCGCGATCATTCTTTCAGGAACCGGTTCTGATGGTACCCGTGGTTGTCTGGCCATCAATGCGGCCGGTGGTCTGGTTTTGGCACAAAACCCTAAAGATGCCAAATTCGATGGTATGCCCGCCAGCGTGATCGCCAGCGGAATCGTGGATGACATCCTTGCCTGTGATGCTTTGCCGGCTCGAGTGGCCGCCCATATGCAAAACGGTCCATCTCCACGCATCAGTCTGGACAGCAAGACAACGGACCCTGCCACCCTGTCTGCCAATGCCCTTGAAGAGATCACGGAACTTTTGTTGCAGGCCAGCGGCATTGACTTTCATGAGTACAAACCAGCAACTTTTTTGCGTCGGATTGAGCGACGCATGCAGGTTCGTCGTATCACTCGTCTGGAAAATTATTTTCATTTGCTGCACTCGGACATTCATGAACTGGACATTCTGCGCAAGGAACTACTGATTCCGGTTACCAGTTTCTTTCGCGACAGTGAAGCCTTTGAAGAACTTGCCCGTCAAGCGATTGCCACCATTGTCACCCGCAGCAGCGGTTCCGGCATTCGGGTTTGGACCGCTGGTGTTTCCACGGGGGAGGAAGCCTACACACTGGCCATGCTGTTTCTGGAAGAATTTGAACGACAAGGTAAATGGCTCAATCTGAAAATTTTTGCCACCGATGTCAATGAACAAAATATTGAAACCGCCGCCACAGGCAGATACCCTGAATCGACCGCAGCGGAACTAACCGAAGAACGTTTGCGGCGTTTTTTTACCCAGCAGGCCGGGGCTTATTGCGTCAAACCAGAACTGCGGCAATCTATTGTTTTTGCAAGACATAATCTGCTTTTTGACCCTCCGTTTACCCGAATGTCCCTGGTCTCGTGCCGCAACACCTTGATTTATTTCAATCCCTCCGCGCAGAAACACATTCTCTCGACGCTGCAATATGCGCTTGAGCCACAAGGCTACCTCTTTCTCGGCTCAAGTGAATCCTTGGGGGGATTGAATGATGGCTTTATAACCCTGCACGCCAAATACAAAATCTATCAGCGAGATGATTCTTCAGCGCCAGTACGCAACACACTACCCGGCCCAGGAATTCGTAGCCCAGGTCGCAGCATCTCATCGTCACTTCGAACTTTGGGCGCCCACCCACTCAACATGGACCGCCGCTATGTCGATCTTGCCATCCACGTTCTTCTAGAGCAGTATGGTCCCGCATCGCTGCTCGTTAATGGCCGGTCCGTTGTCATCCACGTTTTTGGTAATGTTCAGCCCTTTCTCCAATTTCGCTCAGGAGTGGCCAGCCTTGAACTCAGTCAGCTATTACCCGAGCCTTTGCGCTCCATTGCCATTGCCCTGATTGGTCGTGTCGGCCGTGATGGAGGAACCATCCGTTCCGATGTCATCCACTTCAAAAGTACTGCCGGATCGGTCCTTGATGTGCAGTTGAGTGTGCAACCCCTGGAGTTCCAAAACCCGGAAAAACTATTCCTGCTCAGTTTTGAACTTATGCCAGCACCTGCCGATCCTCCAACTGCCACAGTTGATCTGTCCAGTGCCGAAATCGAACGAATGACACTGTTGCAGCAAGAACTTGCGGCAACCCGTGAAAGTCTGCAAACCAGTATTGAAGAACTGGAAACATCCAATGAAGAATTGCAGGCCACAAATGAAGAATTAATGGCTTCCAACGAGGAATTGCAAAGTTCCAATGAAGAACTTCAGTCGCTCAACGAAGAACTCAATACCGTCAATGCCGAGTACCAGGAAAAAGTCAGCATTCTGAACCATCTGAACCTGGATCTGGACATGATGCTGCGTGCTGTCGGTGTCGCCACCATATTTGTCGACACCCAATCCCGCCTTACCCGCTTCAGCCCCGATGCACTCTCGATCTTTCGTTTGCGTGATGGTGATATCGGCCGACCGCTGGAAGAAATTACCCACACTCTTGAATATGAAGAACTGATTGATGATCTTGCCCAAACCCTGTTGAGTGGCCGGCCTTTTGACCGGGAATGTCGTTCCCGCAAGGGACAGTCTTTTCTGGTACGCATGATGCCCTATGGCGGCATGACTTCGGCAACCCAGGGTGTGGTACTCACCTTTCTTGATATCAGTGCCTACAAGGACCGTGATCATCTGCAAAGCATCCTTGACGCCCTTCCTGAGCATATTGCCGTACTCAGTCCCGATGCCACCATTGTGCTGGTCAATCGGGCCTGGAACCGGTTTGCTCAGGCCAATGGAGACCCTGAATTGAAACATACCGGCATTGGAACCAACTATCTGGACTGTTGTCATACGCTTCCTTCATGGCCCGATGATCAAACCACCGAAGCCGCGCGCATGGGCATCAAAAAGGTACTGGAAGGCACTTTGCCCTTTTTTTCCTTGCAATATCCCTGTCACGCACCCAATGAAGAACGCTGGTTTGTCATGAGTGTTGCGCCCATGCGTGCTCCTTATGGTGGCGCTGTGGTCAGTCATACCAATATCAGTGCATGGCGAAATGTACGGATTGAGAACGGAGGTGCACATGAACAGTAGCAACCGTCTTGCCCTGCTACGCCAACGTGCCGAACAGGCTTTGGCCAGCCAGGAGTCCTCGACACTCAATGCGCCACCTGAAGTTCATCAGCATTTTCAGAAAATTTTTGAGGAACTGCGTATCTACGAGGCTGAACTGGAAATCCAGAACGCCGAGTTGACCGAAGCACTGCGTATCAATGAGCATCTGCGCGATCAATTTGCATCACTCTTCCATAGAAATCCGGCGGCTACCGTGATCATTGATGAACAGGGCATCATCACGGACGCCAATCCTGCTGGCATCAATCTGTTTCGATTTGGCAGCATCAACCACCTGCGCTACCACAGTATTTTCCGGCTTCTGGAACCCGAAAGCGGCTTTGCGCTCAAACAGGCCATTCGCAATTTTTTGCGCAACGCCCTCGAAGACCGTATGCTGCAACAGCTTCGGACCGCAACAACATCGAATCTGCCGGAAGATCAACAGATTCTGGACTGCACCCTTAGCCGACTACCCCAATCCTATGGCGAAGGGCAAAATGTCCTGTTGCTGTTTGACAATAAAACAGAAAGCTACGGCAGGGAAACTGATCTTCATCTTTATAAAAGCCTTTTGGATCATGCCCGTGCGCATATGGCTGTTTTTGGTGTTGACGGAACATGCCTGTTTGCGAACCGCAGTATGCTGGATTTTTACGGACGCAAGGCTGAGGAGATGATCGGCCGCAAGCGGGAAGACTGGATGTCTGCCGATGATGCTGAACAACAGAACGATCTTGATCAGCTGGTCGTGCATAGTAGTTCTGCGGTTGTTCGTGAATACCTGCATCATAATGCTCGTGCCCAGAAGCAACTCATGCTCGGCTACAGATTTCCAGTCTTTCGTGGCTACAATGAACTGGTCGGTATCGGCCTGATCAACACCGAACTCAATGAAGCAAACAGCGCTGATCACCAGCCGAATGCACCAGATGATCAACCGACACGTTGATCATTCTTGGGCAAGCTGCTGCAAGGTAGCCAGTAATCGATGACTGCTGGCTTCAACAGCAGCCAACAGTGCTTCAGCTCCCACCTCTGCCCGACTCTGCACGGCATCAATATACAATCGGGCTTTCTGATGCACATCCTGATGCCCTGCGATCACATCCACAAATGACGATCGTTGACCATAGCGCGCTAAACCAATTCCATCCAGCCAACGACTTAACTGACAACCCGGAGCGTCCATGACGACCGGATTTTGCTCACCTGAGCCCACTGCTAAGGCACGCACCTGTTCCATCCAGAGGCGATGGCTGTACATCGCCACTTCAATGTCATATGCCATGTTCTGCAATTTTCGAGCAGTGTGCAGACCTGGCCAGTGCCGCTGCATCTGCCAGCTTGATTGCCATTTTGTCAAGGATTCTGCCGGCATGGGATGGGCAATGGCAAAACCTTGCGCAAAGGGACATCCCAAGGCAGTGAGCATAAAACCATGCTCAATACTTTCAACACCCTCTGCAACCACCGACACATTAAGTGATGCAGCCAAACGCAAGATGCCCTCAACCACATCCTGATCCTGCTGATCATCGAGCATATCACGAACACGGTTCTGGTCAATTTTCAGTAGTGCAAAGGGAAGGCGGTACAGGCTGGTCAAAGAAGTATAACCAGCACCAAAATCATCAAGAGCAAAACGCACACCCAGATCAAGACATTGACGCATACAACGTGCCACATGCTCGGCATCACCCAGCGCCGCCACTTCAGTTACTTCCAGTTCCAGTTTCTGGCAGACTTCTCGAGGACAATCAGCAAGAATCCTTGCCAAAGTTTCTGGAAATCCCGGATCACGCAAATGCCGGGCATTGATATTGACACTCATAAACAGGTCAAGATCTCGGGCATGCCAATCCATCAACTGACCACAGGCCTGCTCCAACACCCAACAGTCCAATTGAAATTCAAGCGCATGATCCAAAATCAGTGGAAAAAACTCGGCTGGGTCAAGCACGCCCCGCTCGGGATGATGCCAGCGTACCAAAGCTTCAACGCCTACCGGTACACCGCTTGCCAGTTCAATACGTGGCTGGTAATAGAGTATCAGTTCACCGTGTTCCAGTGCTAATTCAAACTCTTCAAGAGCTTGACTCAGACTGCTGTTCTGTTTTGATTCGAGACCTTCATAAAGACAGAATGCATTTTTGCCACTCTGTTTGGCCTGATACATCGCCTGGTCGGCATGACGAATAAGCATATCCGGGTGGCTAGGATCCAGCGGGTAGTACGTTACCCCCATACTGGCTGAAATCTGGATATGGTGTCCCTCAATATCAAAAGGATGGGAGATCGCATGAAGAAATCTGCGTATGATTTTCTCACCACTGAAAACATTCTCCAGTCCATGAAGCAAAAACACAAATTCATCGCCACCCATACGCGCCAGTGTATCACCCTCACGCAGTTCATGCTGCAATCGGTTCGCCAACTTAATGAGCAACTGGTCTCCAGCTCCATGACCAAAATGATCATTGACCGGCTTAAACCCATCCAGATCAAAATAGCAAACTGCCAACTGCCGGTTGGAACGTTTACCAAAAGCAACAGCCTGCTGCAAGCGATCCCGAAACAGCTGACGGTTTGGCAGTCCGGTCAAGGCATCACTGAATGCCATCTGCTTGATTCGTTTTTCTGCTTGCTGGCGCTCAACAATGTCCTGAATGAGTTCAGCAAGATGGGCTACCATAGCAACCGCTTGCCGATCATAGGCACTGCGTCGATTGGCGACCCCCAAAACGGCAACCAGATGATCCTCGCGAAATACCGGCACCACAACCAGACGACTGAGAGTCACTGTCCCGGGCAATCCTTCCTGTTTGTAAAGTATGCC
>JAJZUM010000128.1 GCA_021848605.1 Pseudomonadota bacterium
TGCAGTAAACATAGATGCCAGGATCCCGATGGCCAGCGTGACCGCAAAACCTTTGACCGGACCTGCGCCCATCGCGATCAGAATCGACGCAACAATCAGAATCGACAGGTTTGAGTCCAGGATCGTTGTAAACGCCCGGTCATAACCAGCAATGATGGCAGCATGAGGAGACAAACCTAATGCAACTTCTTCACGTACGCGCTCAAAAATCAGAACGTTAGCATCCACAGACATACCGACCGATAAAACAATCCCGGCAATTCCAGGAAGTGACAGGGCTGCACCAAATGCACCCATGACCGACATCAGAATAGCCAGGTTCATAAACATGGCGAATACAGCGGTGAGGCCGAAGACCCGGTAATTAGCAATCATGAAGATCACGACCAAAATCAGCCCCAGGATTGTCGAGCGAACACCCTTGTCAATATTGTCCTGACCCAGGCTTGGCCCAACGGTCCTCTCCTCAACAAAGTACATCGGAGCGGCCAGCGAACCGGCACGCAGCAACAGTGCGAGTTCTGAGGCTTCTGCAGGCGAATCAAGGCCGGTGATACGGAACTGAGAACCAAGCACTGACTGCACGGTTGCTACGTTGATCACATTCTTGACTGTATAGGGTTGCTGGGTCACAACATCCTGACCATGGGCGTCCTTGCTGTAGATGGTATGGACCTTCTGTTCCACGAACAGCACCGCCATTCGCCTAAAGAGATTGTTGCGCGTAGCATCCGTCATCAGCCGTCCACCCTGGGCGTCAAGATTGATATCAACTTGCGGACGGGAGTATTCATCAAAACCGGCATGTGCCCCAGACACCCGCTCCCCGGTCACAATCGCATGGTTTAGCAGAAGTACCGGTGGCTGGGCATTATCCTTGTACGGAAACCATTGAGAGCCAGGAGGAGGTGGTGCATTGGGATCAGCATTTTCATGAGTCCAGTCAACAAAACGGAATTCCAGGGTTGCCGTCCGCCCCAAAACACGCTTGGCCTCGGCAGTATCCTGCACGCCTGGAAGCTCAACCACAATCCGGTTGGATCCTTCACGCTGAACCATGGCCTCGGCAACACCCAATTCATTGACGCGGCTACGAATCGTGTTGAGGTTTTGCGCCAGCGCATCATCCTCGATTTCCTTGACCCTTGGCGCAGCAAGCTGCAAACGCAAATAAAAACTACCATCACGCTCAAGCGTACCAAGATCAAAATCGGGAAAATCAGTTCGAATAAGATTTTTACCTTGTTCCCGATCAGCGTCTGTATCAAATTTGACCAGTAATGTCTGCCCTTCAGTCTGCACGCCTCGATAAGTAATTTTGGCTTCACGCAACTTACCGCGAATATCGGACACATAGGAATCCATTCGGACCGCTACAGCCTTGTCAAGATCGACCTGAAGAAGAAAATGTACCCCACCACGCAAATCCAGACCAAGCTTCATGGGTTCTGCATGCAAGGCTTTAAGCCAGGATGGCGTGGTTGGAGCCAGATTCAGCGCCACCACATAACCGTCCCCAAGTGCCCGGCGCACAGCATCCTGAGCTTTAAGTTGATCTTCTGCACTGAACAATCGAATCAGTATGCCGCCTTTCTCGCGTTCGGGTCGTTGCATACGCAAACCCTGAGACTGAATGGCAGATACCGCTTCTGCAACCGCTTGGTCGCTAACTGCAACACCCGCTGACGCTCCAGTGATCTGGATTGCCGGTTGATCGGGATACATATTGGGCAGCGAGTAAAAGACACTGACCACAAAGATCAAAACGATCAGTATTTCTTTCCAAAGGGTATTACGCATGGTGTCCTTCCAAATAAGAAGCCAACGGCTATGCCTGTTTGATTGTACCTTTGGGCAGTACCGCCTGAATACTGCTACGCTGCACTTTGAGTTCCAGACCTGCAGCGACTTCAACGGACACGTAGTCTTCACTCAACCGGGTGATTTTTCCCATCAGCCCACCCGCGAAAACCACCTCGTCGCCCTTGGAAAGAGCTTCAAGCATTTCTTGCACCTGTTTCTGGCGCTTTTGTTGAGGCCGGATTGTCATGACATACATGACCAGGAAAACAATACCCATCGTCACCAGAAGAGGCCAAGGTGAGGCCGCCTGACTAGGGGCCGCGCCTGCCACATCTGCGTAGGCATTATTGATCAGAAAACTCATGATAAACTCCTTCTCAACTTGTACTTGCTCACATGCTCAAGGGTGGGGATTTTGCCGTGCAGCATAAAACTCCTCCCGAAAACGCAACAATGTACCCTGTTCGATCGCCTGACGCAAATCCTGCATCAACATCTGATAATAATAGAGGTTATGGACGGTATTAAGAATCAGGCCGGTAACCTCACCGGTGCGGTCAAGGTGATGCAGGTAAGCTCTTGAAAACTTACGGCACGTCATGCAACCGCAATCATGATCGAGTGGGCGTTCGTCGTTGCGGTAACGGGCATTGCGTAGACGCAATACACCATAGCGGGTAAAAAGATGACCATTGCGGGCATTGCGGGTCGGCATCACACAATCAAACATATCCATGCCGCGCCACACGGCCTCAACAATGTCCTCGGGTTTGCCAACCCCCATCAGATAACGCGGTTTGTCCTCAGGCAAAAGCGCTGGCATTTCATCAAGGATCCTTAGCATTTCTTCTTTAGGCTCGCCCACCGAGAGACCACCTAAGGCATAGCCATCAAAGCCAAGCGCTATCAATCCCTTTAAAGACTCCTGGCGCAAATGAACATGCATCCCCCCCTGAACAATGGCAAACAGGGCCTGAGACGCATGGCGATGCACCTCCCGACAGCGTGCCGCCCAGCGCAGGCTGAGCTCCATGGAGGCCCGCGCTTGTGCCTCCGTTGCCGGGTACGGCGTACACTCATCGAAAATCATGGCAATATCGGAACCAAGCTCCTGCTGAATCTGCATGGAGCCCTCCGGACTTAGAAAGACTTTCGCACCATCAATGGGGGACTGAAAATGAACGCCTTCTTCGGTGATACGACGCAATGCACCCAGACTGAATACTTGAAAACCGCCGGAATCAGTCAGAATCGGACCATGCCATTGCATAAAATCGTGCAGGTCTCCATGGCGACGGATAATCTCGGTACCTGGACGCAACCACAAATGAAAGGTATTGCCCAGAATAATCTGCGCCCCAAGCTCCCGCACATCCCGCGGCAACATGGCTTTGACGGCCCCATAGGTACCTACCGGCATAAAAGCTGGAGTCTGGATGGTGCCCCGATCAAGTTCGATCATACCCCGACGCGCCATTCCATCCTTGGCAATCAGCTTAAAACGCATGTTCATCGGCCTGCACCCCGCTCCAGAAAACAGGCATCACCATAACTGAAGAACCGATAACCATCTGCCACTGCATGCCGATAAGCAGACATGAGCAACTCATGTCCAACCAAGGCGCAGACCATCATCATCAAAGTTGAACGGGGCAAATGAAAATTAGTAATCATGGCATCAACGACCTGCCAATTATAACCGGGGCGTATAAAGATCTGGCTGTCACCGTCAAAAGTCTTCAAAACACCTGAACTCGCAGCTGTTTCAAGGGCACGCGCCGAAGTGCTGCCAACAGCAACAACACGACCACCACGACGTTGACAAGACTCAATCGCACCAACAACTTCAGCATTGACCTGCATCCATTCCTGATGCATAACGTGGTCATCAATCTGCTCGGTACGAACGGGTTGAAAGGTTCCCGCGCCAACATGAAGAGTAATTTCAGCCTGTTCAATACCCTGATTGCTCAAGGCATCAAGCATGGCCTGATCAAAGTGCAGACCGGCAGTGGGCGCAGCAACCGAACCCTCGTGGCGTGCATAAACTGTCTGGTAGCGAACCCGGTCCAAGTCTTCAGCCGAACGCCCCAAATAGGGGGGCAAGGGCATTTCACCCATGCTATACAGTATTTCTCGCCAGGAATGCTCTGAGTGTACCCGCCAAAGATCCTCCTGACGCCCAAGTACTGTAGTCTCCCGTCCATCTGCCAGTAACAGCCGGGTACCAGGTCGGCAAGGTTTGCTGGCACGGACATGAAACAGGGCCTCACCCTGATTCAGCATACGCTCCAGCAACATCTCGACTCGACCGCCACTACTTTTGTGGGCCCACAAACGCGCTGGCAAGACACGGGTATTATTGAAAACCAGTAAATCACCGCGCTTGAGCAGGGCCGGCAATTGGCAAAACATCCGATCGGTCCATCCTTGGGGACACACATGGAGCAAGCGCGATGCACCCCGCTCAGAAAGTGGGTAGCGGGCAATCCGGTCATCCGGAAGATCAAAATCAAAATCACTGAGAGTCCATGGATTGGACATGACCAGAAACCCATATTTTTGAAGGGCAATATTCTAGCAAGTATGCCCTAAGATGCCCACCCTTTGTGGGTGATTCTGATCAAAACGGTTCCATGTACGAACAAATTCAAAATAATTCCTTAACCTCATAAGCACTTGTTGCTTGTAGTCTGTCAAAGAAAAGCTATGCTAAGACTTGATGTATCTTAAGGAAGAATGCATGGCTTCACCGCTGGAAACGATCAAGACCCGTTTGCCTCGCCTGGATCTGCGTCATTTAAGTCTGGTCGCTCCTAATCCTGCGCGCGTTCAGGAATGGACTTCTTCGCTACCTAAGGTTAACGTCGGGGAATGCTCTCGGCAGGTTTATTTGACATTGCAGGAACTAAATCGCTTGCAAACCGATGTCAAAAATCGAACAGGCATCCTTGAAGCTCTGCGTCCAACAGTCTACTTTCTTTGTCAGGCGCTTTCCCGTCATTATCTCGGACAACCCATCATTCTTCCAGAAAAAGCTGCCAAGGTTGCTACGCTTGCCCAAGCCATGCAAAACCACCTGGCCATTGGCTACAAAATTGCTTGCGTGGAATTGATCGAATCCCGACAAGACCCTGAGCAACAGAAGATACTGGCACTGGCACTGCATCGCAGCATTACAGACCTGGGTGCCGCATATCTTCGCTGCTGCCAGCTTTACCTGAATCCACCCCAACATCTCTGGCATGAACTGCATAGCCTGTTTCTTTTGGCTCAGCGTAGCGTGTCGAATCAGCGTACCATCAACGACCCGACCCATATCCTGGTACCGGATACCGGCATTGATGATGCCTACCTGCAAGTTCTGCTTCTGGCAACCAGTCGCCCATACCAGTTACGCCAGCAGGATATCGCGCTGACTTATAGCACCAGTGAACTATGGACTGAACGGGTCCGGATGCGAGTACGCACTTCGGAAGACCGCCTCTATATCTTCAATCCTGACAGTGACTCCCCCCCTATGTATGCCAGTCAGGCCAAAAACATTGCCCATGGTCCTTTACAAGCGCTTGTGCTCGAGGATCTGGTCAGTCGTTTGCAGGATCTTCTGCTTGCCCATAAGGGCCAAGTTGCAGGAAAACAAGGCGAAGAGGCTTTAACACCTGAATTGTTACGACATCTCATCCATGCCTGGGGCGACCTTAGTGAGAGAACCTTCAAACGATCAGCACAAAAGGGAGTGCTTAATGTCTGTGTCGGCATGTCCGCCACGCACTATTTTCTTTCTGGTGGACGATCATTTGAAGACACCCTGCAGCAAAATCCCAATGAACGCTACCTGGATCGCTTGCAATCCCTGCAAGCCAAAGCAGATCCCTGGTCCGGGGCCTACAATGACCAAAACCGTCCAGGGGACATCCTTGGTGATATTGAATTCTCCGTAAACACAACCAACCCATCAACACAACATCATCTTTACTCGACCCAGATTGTCAATACCAGCCCTGGAGGATATGGTTTGGCCTGGCTGGGTGAAATTCCGGTCAATGTACGTAATGGGGAAGTCATTGGCTTACAACCCGGTATTGATGAACATGTATCTATCGGAGTGATTCGGTGGTTACGCCAACTTCCTGGCCTCAAGGCCGAATTTGGGGTGGAGATTCTCTCTCCTCGAGCCGAGGCTTGTGCAGTAAAAATCGTTCGAAAAACGGGTGAAACCAGTGATTTTCTGCGTGCAATCATACTTCCGGAACTGAGCAGTATCGGCAAACCCATGACGATTCTTGTACCAAATATTGTCTTCAAGACCGGCACCCAGGTCATCCTGAACGTGCATGGACAGGAACATCGTGTTGAACTCGGCCGATTGGTCATGAGTACCGCCAACCTGTGCCAATTTGAATTTTCAGGCCCAGGATTTGGAACCGACACTTCAACGGCTGAAAACCCGAAAAAATCTGGTGACGATTTCGACTCCATATGGTCTAGCCTCTAAGCCGGATCGCGTCGACGCCGTGAACATGAAGATATTCAAACGCCGCGCTCGCTGCGTCGACAAAGGCCCCAAATCAGGTTGACATCCTCCTTTCCTCTCTCAGTACCTGCATTCTACGACTGCCGCTTGCCCGGAATCCCTGAAAACATTTAGCGACAATGAAAATAACGAAAACTTATGCGCAAACTGAGATAAAAGATTGTCGGAAACTTTGGATTTGATCGACATTCAGGACTTGTATTTTAAACTCAATCAGGTACAATGCCGCCTCTGTGTTTGACGGGTCGTTAGCTCAGCCGGTAGAGCAGTTGGCTTTTAACCAATTGGTCGCGCGTTCGAGTCGCGCACGACCCACCATTTTCGCCACTTTCAGCGGTTCATGTGCACCCTAGCGCCTAATATTCTGCGTTTTGCCTAATATTTTCTATCCTTTTGCAAAATCACTTCGCACTCGTTGAGCCGCTGGGCGAGATCGTCGGCTTCGCTGGTGAGGTCGAGAAGAAAGCGATCAGCCTGCTTTGAAAGGTAGCCATCGCTGGAGCTTGAAGCTCCGGTGGAATCGGTGCCAGCTTTGGTGGTGGGATGACAACTGGTTTGCACGCTGGAGGCACCAGGGTCGTGCAGCCGGAGAGTGCCAACATTAACGGCATGCAGAGCTGCAGAAGTCTTAGCTTGTTCATCTTTGAGTTCCTTCTGGAATTGAAGTTGTGCCTGAGCAACAGCCTGGGCGCTTGCCGCCTCAGCTGTTCGTGCGGCGTTCTCGGCTGTGAGTATCTGTTGACTGGCTTGTGCTTGCTCGGTGATCTCTCTGGCTTGCCACTTGGCATCTTCCGCAATCGCGCCCTGGTGGTGCTCGTACCAGCCTGCTCCGACCACCGAGGCCACCCAGAAGAGCACAGCCGCGAGGATGATGTAAGGGTTAATCATGGCGCTGGGGCTCCGTTTTTGACTTAAGGTTCAGCGCTCCACCACCCGCGAGGAGAAGCGCCCCGACCCCGATACCGAAAGCCTGCAGATCAAACTGCTTGCCCTCGATGACGGAGTAGATTTCAAGGCCCATGCCGATCAGAAAAGCAAGCGCCCACAGCACTCGGCCAATGTCGAATGATTCTCCGTCGATGCCCGTTAAACAGTCTTTAATGAACTGTTTGATTGCTGGAGCTTTCAGGAAAGAGGTATCCATGTCATTGCTCATCTGATGTGAATACGAACCCTGCGCGGCGTGGGAACGCCTGGAACAGCCATTCTGGGAATGTTCGCGCATGGATGCCGTGGTTCTTATGACGGTGAAACTTGGCATGCAGCACGAGCATGTTGGCCATTGAATCGACGAACATCTCGGGCTTAGATGGGTCAAACGCCTCCCAGTCAAACCCGCGTACCTTGACCAGCTGCACGATGATATACAACAACGACTGATTAGCCGGGTATGTGTCGCCCGTTGGTAGATCGGTATGTGGGTCAAGCACAGGTAATCGGGTGATCGCCCCTGTTGCCCTCTGCGTCAGACTATCTGTCGTGCTGATTTTTCCGGAGGTTGGGTACTGGAGTGGTAAGCTATGAAGGCAACAACCTATACAACCGAGTTTAAGGAAGAGGCAT
>JAJZUM010000129.1 GCA_021848605.1 Pseudomonadota bacterium
CCGATCTAATCAGTCGCGTATTCTAAACCAATCGAGTTGGAGCCTGTGTGACGGACACAAGGCTAATCGAACAGTCAGTCATACAGGACAACTCGGAAAGTACAAGTGCGAGCATGCCATCAGAACTTCTTCTGCATTCCCAGATAAAAGCCCCGTCGCTGTCCAAATTGAGGTGCACCAACTCCAACACCGGTTCCATCGCGTATTTCATAGATTCGATCAAGAACGTTAACAACGGCCAGTCGGGTATCCAGATTGCCAATCCAGGGCAAATGCAGATTTCGATCAATCGACAGATTGAGATTTAAATAACCTGGCAGATGTTGGGTGTTGGCAAAACCATTGCGAAGGCCACTTCCTGCAATAAAATCAGCGGCATAAGAAGTATCTCTCCACATATACGATACTCCCCCGGAAGCGGTAAGAGTCTGATCGTGATCCAGATGAATCCATTGGGACTGGATATAGTTCAGTTCGGTTTGAGAAAAGGTATATTGGCTGGAAATAATATCCTTTCCGTAAGCTCCGGATCGAGCAATGTTCAGGTAGGCGGAAAAATTGTTCACATGATAGTTATTGGTCAGTTCAATACCATAAATCCTGCCATAGGCATAATTGAACGGAGTGTACAGCAGTGATGGACCAAACTGACCCTCATCAAGCAGGTCCGAAACTTGTTTGTAGTAAGTGTCGACACCTGAACTCAGCGAAGAAGACCACTGATGATCGATGCCCAGATCCCAGGCGTTCGATCGTTCTGGTTTCACAGCAGCATTCAGGGTTACGGGTGATGCGGCCGTGGTGTTCTGAGCCGACAGAACGGTACTCCCTGGTACAAGTTCATAGGGCGGAGGCGTAAAATATCGTGAATAACCCGCGTGTAGCGTCGTGTCTGCACTTAACTGATAAACACCGTTCAGGCGTGGGCTAAGTTGGCTACCTTTAACATAAGCTGCAACATGATCCGCCCGAATTCCATAGTTCAGGGTGAGCCGTTGGGTGGCCCGCCATTCGTCTTGCCAATAGACACCCTCAAGGTAGGCTTGTTTGCTATTGTTGATGGCAGGCAACGTCAGTGGTGTTGTACCGACCGCTTGCCCTGTATACTGGGAAAATGCCAGGACATTGTCCTGATCAGTCAGGTGTTCGGTACTTAGATAGGTTCCCCAGCGGAACGTGTGGGTTGAATATCTCTGGGTAAAATCAGCTTGAAGGCCATTTTCCCAACCACTTCGGAGAATCTGGGTCGACTGGCCAAGATATGCCAGTTCTCCCAAAGTGTCGGGGGTAAACTGTACTTGTGAGTAACGACTAAAAAAACCGATTTGATAATCCAGATGCTGATCGGTACTTCCGGATAAAGACACGACGCCATAGTGGGTGTGTTCGCTTTGCTGGTCATTCAGTTGACTGGAGGCAGGAATACTATTCTGGCCAGCGATGCTGTACTGAGGTTGTTGGCCAGGAACATCCGGAATCTGAAAATGACTATCACTGCTGCCAATAATGGCCGTAAGTTTTTGATGATCGTTCAATAACCAGGAGAAATAGCCAAATGCCTTGCCCTGAGTTGTGTGATCATGAACGGGAGTTGCGCTCGGAGTTGGGTTTTCAATGCCTATATTGTTGGATTCCAGGGAACCACTGACAAAATAATTAAAGTCGCCTTCATGTCCACTTTTACTGACATCCATTTTACGTGTGGCGTAAGTACCCATTTCAAGACCAACGCTTCCTGAGTTATTGAAAGCACCGCTACGTGTCCTGATATCAACAACGCCGGCAGTTCGGTAGCCATAGGCTGCTGGTAGTGCACCTGTCATCAGGCTGACACTCTGGATATCCTGGGGATCGATGGTTTGGCCAAAACCCTCAATACTTTCAGGCAGGATAATGCCATTGAGCCGGTACTGAAGATTGCCATGTTCACCACGGATATGTACCTGTCCATAGGAATCCTGGACAACGCCTGGAGCCTGGAGCAGCACCTGATTAAATCCTGCATCAGCACCCTGAGGTAGTTGGGCAATATCCTTGGCATCCATGCGGTACTCGCTGGTACCTGTCGCCAGAGCAACGCTATGATGATGCCTGGCGTGGTGCTTGATATGCATGACCAGCTGTAATGCCCCCAAGCTGGCCAAATGGATGTTGATCATCTCACTGCTTTTTCCGATGTGAACGGTATTCAGGGATTTTTGATAGCCCGGTGCAGAAATCTTGATGCGATAGCTATTCGGTTTAAGATCATGAAATAAAAAGTGTCCTGATTGATCGGTCAGCGTCTGTTGCACGATCTGGTTATGAACCGTGGTCAGCTCCACCTGTATGTTGCCAATAGGTTGATCAAGGGCATCCTGAACATTGCCCTGACAGGAATATGCTGCTGCAAAAGTTGGTTGCGCAAGACTGATGCCCAAGGCCATCAATCCGCCATAAATATAATGATGATGCATCTTCATGATATAGTTGTCCCTTCAACAAAGAGTCGGGAGTCATCCCCCAAAAAGTCAAACCGCTACTCGAGGTAGAACCGTAAAAATAGGCTCAAAAGCGAATTTTATTGAGGTGAAGCGAAAGGGAAGGGGGGTGCGTGTGCGGGTGGATTGAAAAACCAGAGAAGAATGACTGAATGGGCGATGACAAGATCAGTCAGTTGCTCAAGAAGAAAAAAAAGAGGCGTTAAGAACTGTGGGAAAGCAGAAGGGGAGCCACCACATAATTGATCTGAAAGCTCGCAGGCCAAGCAGTGATGAGACGACTGAGGCTCCGCACCATGATGATGCTGAACAGCAACAATGCTCTGTATAAAGAGCAGCAGGATCAGGGCTACACCCAGACATCGTCTCATTTTGTTCAAAATATTTACGTACGTTGTCTTCTGAACATCAAGAACTTCCAGCAAGATTATGAACCTGACGCAGATAGCCTGAATTGCTGGGCGGTGGCCGTTAATTCATTAGCCAATTCACCAAGGCGTTGAGCTGTTCCAGAAACCTGTTCGACAGCGGCATAGTTCATTTCGGTCATTCGGGCAATCAACTCAACATTTTTGGCCATATCCTGACTGGCCATGGTCTGCTCCTTAAGTGCCAGAGAAATTTCTTCAACAGCAGCAACCACCGTTTGGGCACCATGGGTAATTTGATCAATGGCCGATCCAGCCTGATTGGCTCGGTGCACACCCTGACTGACGTGGGTATTCACATCATGCATGCTCAAGGAAGATTTACTGGCGCCTCCCTGAATAGATTGGACAATCTGGGCAATTTCCTGGGTTGATTGACTGGTTCTTTGTGCAAGATGGCGAACTTCTTCAGCCACAACGGCAAAGCCCCGTCCTTGTTCTCCAGCACGGGCTGCTTCAATCGCCGCATTAAGTGCAAGCAGATTGGTTTGATCAGCAACATCGCCAATGACGTGGATCACGGAAGAGACCTTGTCTGAGGCTTGACCAAGTTCAGTAAGTACGGTTGAAAGCGAGTCAATAACATCGGCAATTTGTCGCACATCACCGACAACTTCCTGAATAACGCCACCACCTTCGGTGGCTTGTTTCCCGGATTGTTTCGCCATGGTTTGAGCCGATTCAGCATGCTCAGCGATATGTCCTATGCTCACGGTAACTTCTTCAACGGCAGCGGCCATGGCAGATGCCGCATCCTGCTGCTCGTGGGTACTATTCAGAATTGATTTGGTGGCAACAATCAGTTGTTGCGCTGAAGAGGAGAGTTCTTGGGCACGTTTGACGACCACCTCAAAAGAGCTATTGATGTGATCAAGCATGGTGTTTAGCTGCTTGCCCATGTTACTAATTTCATCGGTGCCGTTTTCGGGTACCCGAACACTCAGATCGCGGTCCGTGCCGATACGATTCATGATGAGGCCAAACACTTCAAGACGCCCTGTTGCATTGCGAATGATGAAAAACTTCAGTACGCCGATCAATCCGGCAAAAAAAAGCACCAAGGAACCATAGGTCATCACATATCGGACATAAAGCCGATTCACATCATCCACATAAGTTCCTGAACCCACAACCCAGCCCCAAGGCTTGAACAGTCGCACATAAGAGATTTTAGGCTGGGGTTCGTCGTAACCTGGTTTTGGCCATGAGTAGGATATAAATCCCGCTCCCTCGGGTTGATTTAAGACTTGAACCTCTTTTTGACAAAAAACAATGCGACGACAGTTTTGACCGTCAAGTTCTGGCTTAATGGGGTGCATGATCATCTGATACCGGACATCATTAATCCAGAAATAGTTGCTGCCATCATAACGAAGCGTGCTAACAGCACGTGCCGCTTGTTGTTGTGCCTGAGCAAGGGTCAGAGTTTTGTGTTCAACTTCAGACTGATAAAACGCCAATATTCCAACGGCCGAGTCGACCAGATGATGAGTTTCCGTTTTGCGATCTTCAAGCAAGGTGTCCCGATGCTCCCCAAGTAAGAACATGGTGACCATACCAAATAACGTCATGGTCAACATATACATGAACCAGAGTTTGGTCTTCAGCGACATCTAAAGTCTCCAGAGGAAAAAGGGCGTTTCATTGCATTGAATAGGGCGAATGAGTGACATTTTCAACTTTAGTCATTCAAAAACTATAGCAGAATCCGCCAAAAAACTTGCGATAAAAAGAAGGGTAGCCGTGGCTACCCTCTCAAAACACCTTACATATTGGGGTAATTAGGCCCGCCACCACCTTCAGGGACAATCCAGTTAATATTTTGCGCTGGGTCCTTGATGTCACAGGTTTTACAATGCACACAGTTTTGAGCGTTGATCTGAAAGCGGCTGTGTCCATCCGATTCACGAATGACTTCATAGACCCCGGCTGGACAGTAACGTTGCGCTGGCTCAGCAAAAAGAGGCAGGTTCTTTTTGATGGGAACGTCAGGGTTACGCAGGGTCAAATGACAGGGCTGGTCTTCTTCATGATTGGTATTGGAAAGGAAAACGGAGGACAGTTTGTCAAAACTGATTTTTCCATCTGGCTTTGGATAGCTGATAACTTTGCTCTGGCTTGCCAGATCTAAAGTCGCATAGTCTGGCGTTGTATCATGCAGCGTTACTGGAATCTTGCCAGCAAACAAGTTTTGATCAATAAAATTGAAGGCAGCACCCATAAAGGTTCCCATACGGTGCATGGCGGGTCCAAAGTTTCTTGAGCGATAGAGCTCGTCATAGAGCCAGGATGCTTTGAACTCCTGTTCATAATCGGGTGTGCGAGCGGGATGGCCACTTGAGAGTTGTTTGGCAATAGCTTCAGCACAGAGCATGCCAGACTTCATGGCCGTATGGCTTCCCTTGATTTTCGAAAAATTCAAGAAACCGGCATCATCTCCTACCAGACAGCCTCCTGGAAAACTGGTACGGGGTAATGAATTAAGACCACCCTTTACAATCGCACGAGCACCATAGGCAACACGTTTGCCACCCTCAAGATAGGCACGAATGGCAGGATGCTGTTTCCAGCGTTGCATCTCGTCAAAGGGCGACATGTACGGGTTGTGATAGGATAAGTCTGTAATCAAGCCAAGAGATACCTGATTGTTTTCAGCATGATAAAGGAAAAAACCGCCAGTACTGCCAGATTCGGTCAATGGCCAACCGGCACCATGAATGACCAGCCCTTGTTTATGTTTGGAAGGGTCAATATCCCAAAGTTCCTTGATGCCAATACCGTAATGTTGACAATCTGAATCTTTGTCGAGGTCAAAGCGACGAATCAATTCTTTACCGAGGTGTCCACGGCAACCTTCTGCAAAGATAGTATATTTGGCATGTAATTCATAACCAGGTGTGAAGGACGATTTTTGTTCTCCATCACGACCAACACCCATATCACCGGTGACAATACCTTTGACAGCGCCATCTTCATCATAAAGTATGCTGCTTGCAGCAAATCCTGGAAAAAGATTAACTTCCAGAGCTTCAGCCTGTTCAGCCAGCCAACGCACAACATTGCCCAAACTGACGATATAGTTACCTTCATTATGCATAGGTTTGGGAATGGACCATGCTGGCGGGGTGATTGATTTTTGCTCATTAAGGAGAAACAGCACTTCATCCTGAGTGACTGGAGTATTCAAGGGTGCCTTGCGTTCTTTCCAGTCTGGAAAAAGTTCGTTCAGAGCCCGAGGTTCAAGAACGGCACCCGAAAGGATGTGTGCCCCAAATTCTGAACCTTTTTCCACGACACATACGGAAATATCCTGACCAGATTCCTGACTGAGCTGGCGAAGACGAATGGCTGCAGAAAGCCCGGCAGGGCCGCCACCGACGATGACAACATCAAACTCCATCGATTCTCTTTCCACCGAGGTACTCCTTAATTTACCAAACAGGGTCAATCGTTTGCTAGTATATGAATAATGATGTCATAAACCAATCGCTAGACCGACAGGTCACTCTTTTTTTTAGGTTCATTCTCGACTTCTCGTCGTAACGAGGGACTGATGACAGAAAATTTCATAAAACTTGCTGAACAGCATTCTGAGGTTCATCCACAAGGATACCCTCCCGTTCATTTATGGCACCCCCAGCATTGCGGGACCATGAATCTTGTCATTCGCAAGGATGGCAGTTGGTGGCATGAAGGGCGCAAAATTGAACGTGCCAATATGGTACGTCTTTTCTCCCGTATTCTGCGACGGGAAGAGGATGGTTCTTATGTGCTGGTAACGCCCGTTGAGAAGGTGACCATCAAGGTTGAAGATGCACCACTGATGGTTGTTGATGTCGAACGTGTCGATCATCAGGACGGTCTAAAGCCATGGCTGCATGTGCGAACATTGACCGATGATGAGGTCGTGGTTGATCAGGATCATCCGCTTTGGGTTGAAATCGATGCCAAGACCGGGGAACCATCTCCCTATGTGCTTATACGGGCAGGATTACATGCACGTATTCATCGCAATGCTTTTTATCGCATGATCGAATGGGCTGAACTCAGTCAACAAGAGCATGGAGAGGATTGCCTGCTTTCAAGCGGCTCTTATTTGTGCAGCCTCGGTTCGGCCTGATTCTGACAACCTTTCTGTCCTCAGTCTACAACAGCCGTTTGCTAGCAAAAACTGAAATCAGTCAACGATTTGTGTGCGACCTCTGCCGCACGACTCAGAACGGCTTCCTGTTCAGGTGTCGCACGCAGGCCGAGCCGGGCCGAACGAGCGGTAGTAGGGGTTGTCATGACAAATTCTCATTAGATGTACAATTGGCTCAACGTTAGTACAATTGACGCATTATGACTAGAAGGCGATTCTAACCTGTGCAGGTAACTATTCAGGCCGGTACAGCGGAGTCTGGGACGAGGGATGGTGCCTCCAATCCTGAAAAGGCAGTAATGCTCTCGAAAAGATAGGCATACAGATCCCGTTCCTGTGTGAGGCTTTGGTAAATCGTCTAAGGTCCACAATCTCGGCAACCACCGTTGCAGTCGTCAGCAACGCCACGCTGGACAATCAACGCCTGAATGAGCGTCCAGAACACCATGTGGTGATTGTGATGAAATATCGCAAAAAATGCCTGAACGCCCCCATGCTGGTATCGTTCGAGAAACAGGCCAGTACCTCGCGCAAATGCGGGTGAGCCGAAGTTAAAGCAAGAAGAAAAGCTAAGCAATAACAACGATTAGCGTGGCCAACGGGCGAGCACCAAAACATTTGGTGATTTCAAATAGTCATCAGTTACAAATCCAATCGCATGATCATTTTGCGATACTTCATGGACTACGTTTTCCTCGCTGCTCATGAGTTTCGGAGGTGTTGCAAGACCGGTAAAAAGCAGGCGTGCCCAAAAAGCGTCAAAACGCTCGGAACTGGTGTGTAGCAAATCCATGTAAAATTGATT
>JAJZUM010000130.1 GCA_021848605.1 Pseudomonadota bacterium
AGTGAGAGCTTCAAATTCGAGAAGCGAGGATTTTGCATCCTGAATGTGCAGCTGCTGTACGCCAGGCAGGGCACGGAGCCTAGTTCGGGCTGAATCAAGATCGGCAGAACCCGGAAGATAAAGGGTCAGTACGGATTGTTGTTTGGCCAAAGTGATAAGGCTCTGGGAATTCAACTGCAGGATCATGAGTAAAGCTGGCAATGCCAAAGCGAGCCCAATGACCATAAGTGTAAGCAAGGAAGATACAGGATGAACAAAAAGCCGATGCAGACTACCCGTGATATGCCTTTGGTGATCTTGCAACCAGTGCAACATCATGGAGCGTATATTGGCATCAGCGAAGTTAGAAGCAGTTGTCATTTCAGGAATGCTCCAGAAGTCGTCCTTTTTTGAGGGTCATAAGCCGATGATGAAAGCGGGCGACAAGTGGCAGGTCATGAGTTGCCACCAGAACGGTCATGCCGGATTGACTGAGTACATCAAACAACTTCATGATATCAAAGGCTAAATCCGGATCAAGATTGCCCGTGGGTTCATCAGCAAGGAGTAATTTGGGTTTATTGACAATCGCCCGGGCGATGCCCACGCGCTGCTGTTCTCCCCCGGAAAGCATGACCGGGTAACTGTCAGCACGGTCTGACAGGTTCATCCACTCCAAAGCAGCCAAAACACGCTGATGAATCTCACGGTGTGGCAGGCCACTGATAATCAGTGGCAACGCAACATTATCAGCAACAGTCCGATCCTCAAGAAGATTGTGATCCTGGAAAACCATCCCGATTTGGCGCCGTAATCGGGCAATTGTACGATGATCTAGGCGGTTACAGTTCATATGATTGACCGTAATCTGACCCGAGGTTGGTCGTTCAATTTGCATGATCAGTTTAAGTAAAGTGGACTTGCCTGCGCCTGAATGTCCCGTTAGAAATACCATTTCGCCTTGTTCGATCCGAAAATCAAGATCCTCAAGAGCCGTGTAACCATTCGGGTAGCGCTTATCGACTGACTCAAATTCAATCATCACTCTGACTCGCTGAACAGGGCCTGTACAAAATCCTTGGGACGAAAAGGTCTCAGGTCATCAATATGCTCTCCCACACCGATAAAACGTATGGGAATTGACCAGCGTACCGCAAGGTTGAAAAGAACACCACCTTTGGCAGTGCCATCAAGTTTTGTGACCGAAATACCTGATAACGCAACGGCTTCGTTAAAGTCCTGAACTTGCTGAAGGGCATTTTGCCCTGTACAGGCATCAACGACCAGCATAACTTCATGGGGTGCTGAGCTATCCTGTTTCTTGATGACCCTGACAACCTTGCGCAATTCTTCCATCAGATGTCCCTTATTGTGCAGTCGCCCCGCCGTATCTGCAATGACAACATCAATATTCCGGGCCCGTGCGCTGGAAATAGCATCAAAGATAACTGAAGCCGAGTCTGCGCCACTTCCTTGCGCAACAACAGCCACATCATTACGTTCACCCCATATCTTGAGTTGTTCGACTGCGGCGGCTCGAAAGGTGTCGCCTGCAGCAAGAAGAACAGAATAGTCTTTTTTTTGCAGGTACTTGGCAAGTTTGCCAATCGTGGTTGTTTTCCCCACACCATTCACCCCGACGATGAGAATCACATAAGGAGTATGTGCCGGATCGATGTCAAGAGGTTGAACCCGAGGTTCAAGAAGGGACTGTAATTCTTCTCTAAGCGCTTTCATGAGTGCATGAGCATGGGTTAGTTCCTTTCGGCTAACCTTGTCGGAGAGTGCCTGCATGACCTTACGAGTGGCGTCGACGCCAACATCGGCAGCAAGAAGTTGGGTTTCCATCTCATCAAGCAACTCATCATCAATTTCTTTGCCGCCGATCAGTACCGTAGCAAGACCAGAACTCAGGCTACTGCGGGTTTTGCTTAGACCGGCTTTCATGCGTTCGAGAAAATTTTCCCTGGATGATTCAAGCGGTTTCTGCTCAAGCTCAGAAACCGGAGATGCAGCATCGATGGTTTGAGCAACGGCTTGGGGGTTCGATTCAATTTCATTGGAAACAGAAATCTCAGCTTGATCAATGCCGGTGATCCAGGCTTTCATTTTCTGCCCCCAACCGGAGGTGTTTTTGGAGGGCTGTTCGTGTTCAGACATGACTACACACCTGATGCTGTTTACCGGAAGAAGACACGATGCCTATGTGCCGTAACTCAGGGAATGCGCTATGCTACCACTCCTTGTCGCTTAGGCGTTAATTTCGGTACAAAGCCTGCGATTTATGTCACGGGCTTTCCTGTGAGGAATCTATGAAAAACCTGCTGCTTGGAGTCGCTGTGGCCATGTGGGTTACAGCATCTGGGAATGCTTTTGCTGAGAGCAAAACAACGGAAATCGTGCTCGACAACGGACTCGATGTCATTATTCGTGAGGATCATCGTGCACCCGTTGTGGCTGTTGAGACCGTCTATCGAGTCGGAGCGGTCGATGAAAAAGATGGCAAGACGGGGCTGGCGCATATGCTCGAACACATGATGTTCAAAGGTACTGACAAAGTTCCTGGAGAACAGTTTTCCAGCATTGTTGAGCACTTTGGTGGCGAGGAAAATGCATTTACGACAGATGACTTTACCGCATATTACCAGGTTGAGGCGGCAGACCGCCTGCCGCTGGCCCTGGAGCTGGAATCTGATCGTATGGAAGGACTTCAGCTAAAGACTGAAGATTTTGTTCAAGAACATCGGGTTGTGATGGAAGAGCGACGCTGGCGAATTGATGATCAGCCTTCAGCTTTGGCTCAAGAGCGATTCAATGCCATTGCCAATGTGGCATCTCCCTATCGCAGGCCCACCATAGGCTGGATGTCTGATATAGCGGGGCTGAATATTCATGATGTACGCAACTGGTATCATGAGTGGTATGAGCCCGGGAATGCTGTACTGGTTATTGTGGGCGATGTGAACACGGTTAAAACACTAGCCTTGATTCATCATTTCTATGACCGAATCCCCGCACATCCTGTACCGGATCATGTCATTCCGAGAGAAATGGATTCCCCTGGTGATCGTTTCATTCGCATACACAACAAGGTACGGGTCCCATTTGTTTGGGAGGCATACAATGTTCCTGGATTCAGAACAGCGGCTGATGTAAAGGACGTTTTTGCATTGACAGTGCTTGCAGGAATTCTTGATCAGGGCGACAGTTCGCGTTTGCAACAGGATATGGTGCATATGTCCCAAGTCGCTGCATCTGCCGATGCTGGTTATTCAGGAATTTCCAGAGGTGATACCCTTTTCGAGTTGACAGCAGTCCCGAGCCCTGGTCACACCCTCATCCAGCTTGAACAGTCTTTTGATCAGGAAATTGCCCGACTCAAAAATACTCAGCCTACTCCCGAGGAAATGCAACGTGTTCTGGCACAACTTAAGGCTTCCGAAGTTTTCTCCCGCGATTCGATCGCTGGTGAGGCTGGTGCTTTGGTTAGTTTTGAGGGTATCGGTCTTGGCTGGAAAGACCGGGATGCCTATTTGCATCATCTTGAGCAAGTGACGCCAGCGCAGGTACAGGAGGTTGCCCGCAAATATTTTGTGAATTCACGACGAACCATTGCTGAAGTGGAGCCTGCCCAATGAAAGCCCAAGTTCTTTTTGCTCTGATCTTAATGCTTTTCTCAGGTATGCCATGGGCTGAACAGGGAGAACATTTTGCTGCTCAAGGTCCTATTACTGCCCTGAAAAATCTTGAAAGTGCATCATCACTTGATGTTTTGCCGCACTCTCGCCCATTTGCAGTGCAACATTGGAAAACGGAAAATGGTCTTTCTGTCTGGTTCGTTCCAACATCGCAGTTGCCCATGCTTGATGTCCGTCTGGTTTTTAATGCCGGGGCGGCTCGTGACCAGGATCAATCCGGGCTTGCCATGCTCACGTCCAACCTGGTTTTTGAGGGAACAGATACTCAAAACGCCACGACGATTGCCAGAAAATTTGAGTCATTAGGTGCTGAATATGGCACTGAATGTGCCAGAGACATGTCGATGATTGAACTGCGTACCTTGACTGATGCACAGTACCTGAATCCAGTCCTTAATGAATTAGTTGAGGTGCTTGCTCATGCTAATTTTCCGGTTGATGCCTTCAATCGCATCAGAAATCAGCAACTGACTGGCTTGAAAGAAGAACTTCAGTCTCCATCAGCGATTGCCAGTCGTATGTTCTGGACGAGACTGTACGAGAACCAACCCTATGGAGCGATGCCACAGGGTACAACCGAAACGCTTTTAAAAATCAAACCAGAAGATGTCAGAGCTTTTTATGCTCGCTATTTCACGCCTGCAAACGCGGTTCTGGCGTTGGTTGGCAATCTGAGTCGCCAACAGGCTGACGACTTTGCTCGTCAGGTTGCTCATGCACTGCATGCAGGCAAAGCGGCCCCTCCGCTTCCGCAACCAGTTTCCATCAACAAGCCTGTGGTTTTTGACAAGGAATTTTCTTCGGAGCAAACCCACATCCTTATGGGCGGTCTTGCCATTTCAAAAAGTGATCCCAGATTCTATGCACTTATGATTGGTAATGAAATTCTTGGAGGAAGTGGGTTTTCATCGATGTTGACCCGAGCGGTGCGAGTTGAACATGGGTACTCCTACAGTGTTGGGAGCTCTTTTGTGCCCATGCAACAAAATGGACCCTTTGTGATCAGCATGCAGACACGCAATGATCAGGCCCAGCAAGCACGGGATCTGGCTGAAAAAGTTGTCAATGATTTTATCCAGAAGGGGCCAACGCAAGTACAGATTGATGATGCCAAAGCCCAGCTTCTAGGAAGTTATCCTCTAGGACTTGCGAGTAATTCTGCGATTCTCGGTAACTTGGCTGTGATGGGCTTTTACCATCTTCCTGAAGATTATCTGATTAATTATCCAAAAAATATTAACAAGGTCACTCTTGATGAAGTTCGAACGGTTGATCGTCAGCTTATGGATCCAATGCACTGGCTGACGATTATGGTTGGTCATCATGAGCCTAGCAAAAAAGAACCATGACAAGCAAAATTCGGATTGTTGCAGGCCAATGGCGTAGTCGCTGGATACATTTCGATGATCATGTTGGCTTGCGGCCAACTCCGAATCGTCTCAGAGAAACGTTGTTTAACTGGTTGCAATTTCGATTACCCGGTTCTTTAGTTCTGGATCTATTTGCAGGAAGTGGTGTACTCGGTTTTGAATCCATGTCGCGTGGTGCCGAACGCGTATATGCCGTAGAGAAAAACCCAGCAGTTGTGAGGCGAATCAAGCATGAAGCAACCCAGTTGAATGCAAAAAATTTTGAGATTTTTCAGGAAAATGCTTTACTGTGGATCAGTAGTTTTGAACCAGAAAGACCTTTTGATGGGGTTTTTGTGGATCCACCCTTTGAGTTGAACCTTTGGGTTGATATCCTTGGATTATTACATCGTCCAGGGTTCCTCAAAGAAGATTCATGGGTGTATGTTGAGCGGCCACGCACGGTGCATCTGGATTTTCGGGCGCTTGGTTTCAATGTCGTGAAGGAAGCGGGTGCTGGGGATGTTCAGATCGCTCTTCTCTCGCTACAGAAACATACTGGATGCAATGATGAAACCCGGCTTGGGTCATAACAGGAGAAGGATGATGATACGAGGTATTTTGGTTGTGGGGCTTGCAGCATTGGCTCAACTTGCTGTGGCTGATCCCGAGGAGCCATATATTGGATTAGCCTATGGCGAGGTTAGTTTGCACCAGTTTGGTCAGCAGACTACGCAACGTCCTGGAATGGCTATGGCACGTTTTGGTGATGATCTATCCCCCTTTTTCGGCGTAGAAGCCCATCTGGCTATCGGTGCTAATAGTGCTTCAATTACTAATGGAACCAGTACTGACAGCTACCGACTTTACTCATTGATGTCAGCATTTGCCAAACCGCAGTTCAAATTTCATAGCTTTTCTGTTTATGGCTTGGCAGGACTGTCTCAGTGGCGCACTCGTCTTGATCAACCTGGCTTAGCTCATATATGGCATACAGATCATTCGGGTGCATTTGGGGGTGGTGTGCAGGTTCCGTTCACAACAACGGGCCATTGGGTTTTCGATGCCAGTTATGTGCGTCTTAAAAGCAGTGAAAGTTATGCCGTGGCGGGTGTCAATTACCGGTTTCCCTGATATACAGGGTACAGACACCGGTCAGCATCAAATGGTCCATGGGGGTTCGGGAATACTCTGAAAAAGTGTTTTCAGTCCTTGTGACCAGCTTTCCCTGAGGCTGACAAGATAGGGGTCTCCATCCAGAAATCGATGTTGCAGGCTGGGTTTTATTTCTTGTTCATGGATCAGCAAGATATCGAGGGGTAGCCCAACCGAGAGGTTTGAACGGATGGTTGAATCAAAGGAAACCAGAACACATTTTACTGCTTGCATCATGTTTGTGTCGTAGCGAATGACCCGGTCAAGAATAGGTTTGCCGTATTTGGATTCACCAATCTGAAAATAAGGTGTATCTTCGCTTGCCTCAATGAAATTGCCTTGGGGATAGATTGTAAATAAACGGTGTTCGTGACCTTTGATGCTTCCCCCTAGTATAAATGTGCAGCTGTAATCAACCCCTGAATCCAGTTCATTGCGTTCGGCGTGCCGACTGAGATAAGTTCGCAGGGTTGAGCCGACTAAACTAGCGGCATCGTACAGTGAGTGAACGTTTTCGAGATGGTCATCTTGACTGCCAATCTGTTGTTGAAGGAGCGACACGACACTCTGTGTTGTGGCAAGATTACCTGCAGACAAGAGAACCAAAATACGATCTTCTGCCTGGAAAACAGACATTTTGCGAAATGTTGCCAGATGATCAATTCCGGCGTTGGTTCGAGAGTCTGAGGCCATTACCAGGCCTTGTTTCAGTTTCACTGCCACACAATAGGTCATGTCCCAAATTCCAAATATGCGTTTTGAATGTGTTTGCCAAGAGTGGCCATGGTGTCCAGGTAATGAATCAGAGCTCGATCAAGTCCATGTTCGAGGACGTGTTCAATGCGAGAATAGCGTATATTCGCCAAGAGTTCTGCCGTAATTCGGCGACATTCCAAACCATTACTCAGAGGTAATAAATCCAGGGACTGCTGAATTTCTTGAAGTGATGCATGTAATGATCTTGGAAATGTCAGATCAAGAATCAAGAGTTCGGCACAGGCGATGGAACTGGACATATCCTGATAAATGGCACGGTAGCTTTCTTGGGCGGATAAGGAATGCAGTAGTATTTCCCAGCTGTGATTGTTTTTCCTCGGAGCCTGCGTGTGAATAAGCAGAATTCTCAGGGTGTTGTCAGCGCGCTCAATAAATGTTCCAAGTCGGGAAAATGCAAATGCCTGATTGCGACGAATGGTTCCGAAGGTGACCCCTCGAAATAGATGGCTTCTCTCCTTAATCCAGTCAAGAAAATGTCGGTAGCCTTGAGAGGATTGATTATCATGAGATTTTTTTTGCAACTGAATCCAGGTTGTATTAATACTTTCCCACATTTCGTTGGTGATATCGCCACGGACAATCCTGGCATTGTCTCTGGCCTGACGTAAGTTGTTATAGATACTTGCTGGGTTGGCTCGATGAAGCGTACAAAAGCGAATAAGCAAGTCCATACTCAGTGTGGGATGGTTTTGATGAAATATTTCTTGTGTGCCACTGACCAGTAAAGGCGAAGCCATTGTCTGTTGATCGACCCCACCCGGTAATAGAGACATTTGATACAGTACGTCCAACAGTCGGGCCTGGTTTTCCGCTCGTTCCATTTGACGTGACATCCAGTAGACAGCATCAGCAGTTCGACTCAGCATAAGGCAC
>JAJZUM010000131.1 GCA_021848605.1 Pseudomonadota bacterium
GGACGCCAAGTCAGGCGAGGCGGTCAAGCTCTTCGTCGTGCGTAAAGATCCGCGTTTGACGGAAGCTGAGCTGCTCGAGCATTGCCGTGCCAATCTGACCGGCTACAAGGTGCCACGCAGCATCGTTTTTCGTGATGCTTTGCCTAAATCACCGGTAGGCAAGATCTTGCGACGGGAATTGCGTGACCAGTAAGACCGACTTTCCTGTTCAGCATGATGCTTGGGCGCGCTGTCTGCAAACGGCAGCGCGCAGTCGTGATGTTGGCCGTTTGCAAAAGCTCTGGCAGCGTTGGCGGAAAAATCCCAATGATGAGAAACAGCTCCATGCCTTGCAACAGGCTTGGGATGAGTCTTTGGCTTGGGTGCAGGATCGTCATCAGCATTGTCCTGAACTTATTTATCCTGATTTGCCGGTTAGTCGGCAACGAGCCGAACTGGTTCGGCTCTTGGCAACCGAACCCGTTTTGATTATTGCTGGGGAAACGGGGTCCGGCAAGACGACCCAGTTGCCCAAAATGTGTCTTGAAGCGGGGCGGGGGCGCAGAGGGCTGATTGGCCATACCCAGCCGCGTCGATTGGCTGCGCGCAATGTTGCGCTACGTATTGCCGAAGAATTGCAAAGTCCGTTAGGGACGTGGGTGGGTTGCAGCATGCGTTTTCAGGATCAGACTTCGGACCAGAATTATATCAAGGTCATGACGGATGGTTTGCTGCTTGCTGAATTGCGTCAGGATCGATGGTTGAGTGCCTATGATACGATTTTGATTGATGAAGCCCACGAGCGCAGCCTCAATATTGATTTTCTGCTCGGTGCCCTGCAATTGTTGCGTCGACGCCGTTCTGACCTGCATATTGTGGTGACATCAGCGACTTTGCAAATTGAACGACTGGCTGACTATTTTGGTCAAGCACCGGTGATTCAAGTGGAAGGCCGAACTTTTCCGGTTGATACCCTCTATCTTTCGCCGGGACATGATCGTGAGCGTTCGGAAACGCCTGATACGACTCATCAAGATGAATCTGAAGATGGGCTGGATGTTCAGGTACGGCGGGCTGTTGAGCGTTGTCTCCTGGAAGAGCGCCGGCGTGGCTGGGGACATGGAGATCTGCTGGTGTTTCTGAGTACGGAGCGCGAGCTGCGTGATGTGCATGCCTATCTGCGGGGCATTTTTGCAAATATTGATATACTCCCCCTTTATGCGCGTCTTTCGGCACAGGAGCAGCAGAAAGTTTTTGCGCCTCATTCGCAGCGCCGGATCATTCTGGCGACCAATGTCGCTGAAACATCTGTGACGGTACCAGGGATTCGCTATGTGATTGATGCGGGTAAAGCCCGCATCAGTCGCTATTCCTATCGCAACAAAGTGCAGCGTCTGCCCATTGAACCCATCGCGCAGGCTTCGGCAGAACAGCGTAAAGGGCGAGCCGGTCGAACGGCTCCCGGACTTTGCATCCGTCTGTACAGCGAGCAGGATTTTCTGCAGCGTCCTGAGTTTACCGATCCAGAAATCCTGCGTACCCACTTGGCGGCTGTTATTCTGCACATGCTTGATCTTGATCTGGGTACAGTGGAGGATTTTCCCTGGCTTGATGCTCCCGATGAGCGAAGCATCAAGGATGGTTATCGTTTGCTTGAGGAACTTGGGGCAATCAGTGCGACACGTACCCTGAATGAGACTGGACGAGAGTTGGCACGTTGGCCGATTGATCCCCAGTTGGCCCGTGTCATGCTGACTGCACGTCAACTCGGATGTCTTCGTGAAGCATTGGTGGTGGTTTCGGCACTGGCTGTGCAGGACCCGCGCGAGCGCCCTGCGGAACATGCTACCTTGGCCGATCAGCGGCATGCATTGTTCTCTGGGGATGGGGCCGACATACATTTTTTTCTGCGTCTTTGGCAACATGTGCATGCGCATTGGCCAGATTGGTCCGAGCGACAACGTCGGCAATTTGCTCGGCAACATTTTCTTTCCTGGCCGCGTTTGCTCGAATGGCGTGAAATGTATCGCCAGTTGCTGATGGAGTGTGAGCATCGGCAGTGGTCATGCTCTACCGAAGATGCTTCTTATGAATCTCTGGCCTTGGCTTTGCTCAGTGGTTTTCCGACCCAGGTTGCCAAGCGCCAGGAGCAACGACACTACCTTGGGGCACGTGGTCAAAAGGCCTGGCTCCATCCGGGTTCTCAGTTGGCAAAGAAACCAGTGGAGTGGGTGCTGGCACTGGAATGGGTTGAAACGGAAAAGCTTTATCTGCGTATGGTGCTTCGCGTTGAACCCGACTGGATTGAACGACAGTCTGCCCATCTGCTGAAGCGCAGCTATCGTGATCCTCATTGGGAACGTCGCCAGGGACGGGCGATGGTGCTTGAACAGGTCGCCCTGTTTGGGTTGGTGCTGCACGCAGGTCGCGCGATACCTTTGGCTAACCAGGATCCGGTTGAAGCACGTCGTCTGCTGTTACTTGAAGGGCTAGTACGGGGCGATTGTGACACGACCATGCCTTTTCTGCAGCAGAATCGCCAGTTGCTGCAGGATGTGCAAGATCTTGAGGAAAAAACCCGTCGGCGTGACTGGGTAGTTGACGAGGATGAGCTCGTCCGGTTTTATGAGGAGCGTATTCCCGAAGATGTCGTTGATCTGGCTGGGCTGCAGGCTTGGTATCGTCGTCAGGTGCGACAGCAGCCGAATCTGCTCAGGATGCAACGCGAAGATGTTCAGTCCCGACACGATGGAGCCATCGAGGAAGAGTTTCCTGATCTATGGCGCACCGACTCAGGCAGTTTTGCCTTGACCTATGTGTTTGCGCCCGGTGACCCACGCGATGGTGTAACCTTAACGTGTCCATTGGGGCAGTACCACAGTTTGCCCTGGCAAGATTTAGAGCATTTGGTTCCGGGACTTCGACAGGAAAAAATCAGTCTGTTATTACGGCATCTTCCCAAGGCAATCCGCCGGCAACTGGTACCGCTTCCTGATCTGGTCGAGCGTCTGAATCCTTCCCGGAATGAGCCACTGCTTGTTGCCTTGAGCCGGTCTGTCGAGCAGGAGCGAGGGGTCCGAATTTCACCTTCCGACTTTGATCTTGAGGCGCTACCCGCACACGCCCTGATGTTGATTCGGGTCGTTGATACCGAAGGACGGCTTCTGGTCGAGGGGCGGGATCGAAACCAGCTGGATGCCGCAGTGCAAAAGTTGTTAGGGCACGACCGACCCGACTCAGCCAATCATCATAGCGCTGATAAGGGTCGTTTACTGACCCGATGGCCCGCTCATGATGTGCAGGCTGTTATTGAGCGCGGCGAGGGACTGAAGCGCCTGCGACTGTTTGGCGCTTTACAGGATCATGGTCAGGCGGTCGAATGGGTAGAACAACCACGACCTCGCCTGGCCCTACAGATGCATCGACGCGGCTGTGCCCGTTTGCTGGTACTGGACACTCTGGATCTCAGCCGGGGCTATCTGCAGAAGATTCGCAAACCTGCTGCCCTGTCGGGCCTGGCCCAGTTGGGGGCGGCTGAGGCATTGGCAGATGGTTGGGTTCTGGCTATAGTAGAACACTTGGCGTGTTGGAAAAATCAGTTGCCCTATGATGTCGCAAGCTACAGGGCAGGGCTGAGCAGGGTTCGTTCAGGGATGTCGGAACGGTTGCAGACCGGCTACGATCTCCTGCTGCAGATCGCTGAGCTGTCCCGAAAGGTTCGCCAGCATCTGGGCGGGCTTGCGGTCGTCCTTGCGCCCATGCGCCAGGATTTGGAAGTCCAGTTGCATGGGCTTTTGGGGCATGACTGGTTATGGGATGTCGGATATGAGCGCTGGCAACATTATCCTCGTTATCTGAAGGCGATGCTCTGGCGTATGGAACGAGCTGGTGGACAGTGGCAGCGCGATCAGCAGGCCATGCAGGATGTTCAGCAGCGTATGGCGCGCTGTCAGCAGGTGCTTGATGCCTGTGAGCGTTTGCAGCGCGATGATGTGCAGGCAAGAGAATATCGCTGGATGCTTGAGGAATACCGTGTATTCCTGTTTGCCCAGCAGTTGAAAACAGCTCAACCGGTTTCTTCGGTTCGTTTGGATCGATTCTGGAGCGAACAGGTTGAACAGCGAAGTTGAACGCGCATGATGAGTGTGCAGCGGGAGGTTAAGAACATGCAGCAGGAAGAAGTCCGGATTGTAGGAACGGGTTTGTTCACACCCGAGGAGCAAATCAGCAATGAAGAGCTGGTGACCGCCTTTGATGAGTATGCCCGGCGTTACAACGTCCGCCATGCCGATGCCATAGCGGCCGGAACCCTGCGTGCAATGGGTATGTCAAATGCCGAGTTTATTGAGAAGGCTTCAGGCATTCGATCAAGGCATGTGCTCGACAAGAAAGGCATTCTGGATCCGGATCGTCTCTATCCGCATATTCCGGAACGTAGCAATGATGAACTGTCGGTTCAGGCTGAAATGGCGGTCAAGGCTGCTGTTGAGGCCATGGCTCAGGCGGGTGTGTGTGCTGGGGATATTGATGGTGTCATTGTTGCCTGTTCCAACATGCAACGGGCTTATCCGGCTGTGGCCATCGAAGTGCAGCAGGCACTTGGAATCCAGGGTTTCGCATTTGATATGAATGTAGCCTGCTCTTCGGCAACCTTCGGGATTCAGGTGGCAACGGATACGCTTCGTTCGGGCAGCGCTCGCCGCCTTTTGATGGTGAATCCGGAGATCTGTTCGGCTCATCTGGAATGGCGGGATCGAGATTGCCATTTTATTTTTGGTGACGTGGCCACAGCGGTCGTTTTGCAGGGTGCGAGCCAACCGGTACTGGGACAGGAGTCATGGGCCATTTTGGGTACCCGACTGCAAACACGTTTTTCCAATAATATCCGCAATAATTTCGGATTTTTAAACCGTTGCGACGAGACAGGCGTCGGTGCGCGTGACAAACTGTTCATGCAGGAAGGTCGTAAGGTCTTCAAGGAAGTTTGTCCGATGGTGTCGGATCAGATCAGCCAGCATTTGAGTGATCTTGGACGTAGCCCGGAAGAATTGCGTCGTCTTTGGTTGCATCAGGCCAACAGCAATATGAATGAACTGATTGCCCGTAAGGTTATGGGGCGAGATGTCAGCCGTGAGGAGGCTCCGCTGATTCTGGACGAGTATGCCAATACCAGTTCAGCTGGTTCCATCATTGCCTTTCACAAACATCGGGCTGATCTGCACAAGGGGGATTATGGTGTGATCTGTTCCTTTGGCGCCGGCTATTCAATTGGCAGTGTGGTTGTCCGCAAATGTTAGTCGCTCTCCGCAAAGTGATTGGTTGCCTGGTATTTGTTTTTCTGGCGGTGCTTTGCAATTGCAGGGAAGCTTGTGCAGAAGATGGACGTGACCCTTGGTCCGGGATGAACCGAAGTGTTTATCACTTCAATGATCGCCTCGATCGTTGGATTCTGCAGCCAGTAGCCCGTGGCTACGTGTCAGCACTTCCGTCGCCACTACGTGCCAATGTGCATAATTTTTTCAGCAATCTCGGTGATGCACTGGTCGTCATGAATGATCTTTTGCAGGCCCATCCGGGAGCTGCCTATCATGACGGACTGCGATTGATCGTCAATTCGACTTTTGGTCTGGCCGGTTTTTTTGATCGGGCTACACCGATTGGTTTGGTCAAGCATGAGCAGGATTTTGGGCTGACCTTGGGTCGCTGGGGTGTTCCAGATGGTCCTTATGTGGTGCTGCCATTTGTGGGACCTTCCTCACTGCGTGATGCGCCGGCATCATTGGTGGACTTGTTGCTGTATCCGCTCAATTTTGTTCGCCCGCCACGAGACCAATGGGGGCCTGACGTTCTGTATGTTATCGACAAGCGTGCCCAGTTGTTGCCGTTTCAAGCGACTCTGGACGGTTCCGGGGATCCGTACAGTTTGATGCGCGAAGTGTACTTGCAGCGCCGGGACGCTGCAGTGCGTGCGGACCAGGGAAAAGCAGATAATTCAGCTGCTGACGATCCCTTTACCTCAGAGTAACCAGTACCTCAGAATAACAAGCCTCTAAAGAACCTGCAGGACTTCAAGGCCTACATGGAAGCGCGAGCCATGTGCATCGGATCGGTTAACCCGGCAACGCGCCTTGTATCCGGGCATGTTGGGGGTTGGAGACGGTATGGAGACTTGCAATTCTTCGTCAATACTGAAGCTGCTGTCTGAGTCCAGCAAAAGGCCTGTGGCGGACAAGTTCTCACAGCGTCCACTGAAGCTTTGCCCCTGAAGATTGGTCATCTCGGCCTGGGTACCCAGGTACATTCGGCGGAAGGAACGCTTTTCTGCAAAATCCAGTCGCGTATCGTTCATTAATGCTACTCCTGACTGTTCTTACAACAGGTAGTGTTCAACAAGAAAATAACTACTACACATGGATAATAGCATGAATATGAACCTTTGAAAGCGGGAGTAGATCCTCTGGGTTGAGATTGTCTGAAAATCACGGATTATGGCTTGTTTTAAAGTGCTCATCGTTTCTTTATGAGCTAATTTTCGAAAAATTTGGTCAATTTCTGTTGAAGGCAGAGGTCATCACGTATAATCAGACGATGAACTTTCGGGTTCATTCTGGCCGAGAAGTGGGCTGCCTCGATAGGTACAGAGGATCGTTGGGGATACCTGCGAGCAAACTGTGCTGGGATCCAGGCGGCATTCCTGTGTTGAAAAACTTGGTTTATTCAGGGAAATGCCATGGAAAGCAGGATTCAGGACAGCGTTCTTATTGTCGATGATGAGCCGATGGTGCGAGAAAGCATTGCGGTCTATCTGGGTGATAGCGGTTTCCGGGTATTCAGTGCAGAGGATGGTCGTGAGGGTTTGCGGCTGTTTCGGGAGGTTCAACCTCATTTGGTTATATGTGACCTGCGCATGCCGGCCGTTGATGGTCTTGATCTGTTGCGCATTATTACCCAGGAGTCGCCCTCCACGCCGGTCATTGTGGTTTCCGGGCAGGGAGATATGGCGGATGTGGTTTCTGCTTTGCGTCTTGGTGCCTGCGATTATCTGTTTAAGCCATTGGTTGAACTGGAAGTTCTGGAACATTCGGTGCGACGTGCACTTGAACGTGGTCAGCTCATGCGTGAAAACCTTGAATATCGTCAGAAGCTGGAGATGGCCAATCGTGAACTCGAACGCAGTCTGGATGTCCTCGAAGAAGATCAGGAAGCCGGTCGACGTATTCAGTTGCGTATGCTGCCCGAGACTCCGTTACAGGTGGATGGTTACAGCTTTAGCCACTGCATTATTCCTTCGCTGTACCTAAGTGGTGATTTCATCGATTATTTTCGACTTGGTGAGCACCGCATGGCTTTTTATCTTGCCGATGTATCAGGACATGGTGCCTCTAGCGCGTTCATTACGGTATTTCTCAAAACACTGACTACCCGAATACAGCGTCATTACGAACGTCGAAAAGCGGTCTCCACGCTTTCACCGGCTCGCTTGTTGGCCAGCATTAATCAGGAATTGATTGCCATGGGGCTTGGCAAGCATCTGACCATGTTTTGTGGGGTTATTGATTTGCTCGACAATCGTCTTACTTATTGTGTGGGTGCCCATTTTCCCCAGCCTATTCTGGTCACTCATGGGGAGGTTGGTCAGGAACAGGTTCGGACGGTAGAGGGTATGGGTTTGCCCATTGGCTTGTTTGCCGAAGCCAAGTATGAGGATATTGAGATGCAGATGCCGGAGCACTGGACACTGGTCGCCATGTCGGATGGTGTTCTGGAGGTCATGGAAGGT
>JAJZUM010000132.1 GCA_021848605.1 Pseudomonadota bacterium
ACAGTTTGAGGTGACCGTGCTTGCTTTGCGGGTGTTCCCTGATGATCCAACGTTCCAGCGCATCTGTTCTGGGGCAGAGCATTGTGTCGATGCCAGTTTGCTGAGCCTTGAGGATATCATTCAGATATCGATCGAGGCGGATTGGGATCTGGCGATCGATTTGAATGGACCGACCGATGGTCATCGCATGGCTCTGTGGGGTATGGGGCTTGCACCGGTTCAGATGCAGTATCTTGGTTTTCCCGGCTCAACGGGATCGCCTGTTCATGATTACATCATCGCCGATTCGGTGCTTATACCTGAATCGATGTTCTCGTTTTATCGTGAACAGGTCATCTGGCTCGAGACGGGATTTCAAATCAATGATGATCAGCGCGTCGCTCCTTTACTGCGAAACAAAGCTGATTTGGGTTTTGCCGAACACCAGCGTGTGCTTGCCTGTTTCAACGGAATTCATAAAATCAATCCGGTGATGTTCGGGTTATGGATGCAGATCATGCAGCAGGTCCCGCAATCGGTTCTCTGGCTGGTTGTCGAATGTCCACAAACCCGACAACAGCTCCAGGATGCATGTAGGGCACATCAGGTTGACCCCGCACGTCTATATTTTTCGGAACGGGTTTCGTACCTGGAATATCTGGGCCGAATACATGCGGCAGACTTGATTTTGGACACACTTCCTTTCTCGGGAGGAACAACCAGCAGTGATGTTCTCTGGGTTGGCGCACCGATCTTGACCTGTCCCGGTGATACCTTTGCTGGACGTATGACCGCCAGTCTGCTGACTTTTTCGGGTTGGCATGAATTAATCGCATCTTCTTTGATCGACTATGTTGATAAGGCTGTTTATTTTTTAAACAATCCTGATCAATTAGGACGAATACGCAGCCAGATTCGTGATGGGGATGGACGTCGCCGCCTGTTTGATACCGCCGCAAAGGTCAGACTGCTTGAGCGAGCCTATCAACAGGTGCATCAAAATGCCGAACGCGGTAAGGTGCCTAGACATGTTTCTGTTTCTTGAACCGTTGAAGACCATGTCGTTCATGAATCCATTTATGCAGGATGTTTAAATTGCAGGATCTAGTAAAAGCGATTTCTGAGCTTGGTTGGCAAGCCACCCTGGATCGGGTTCTTGCCGAACCTGATGTGCAGTTACGTGCGCATGCCCTAGCAACGATGGCGCGCACGGCGATCGACCGACATGGTTTTGAAGAGGCCATCGTCGTTCTTGAACAGGCACGCCACATACTGCCCGATGAATCCGGTCTCTACGTTTTGTTGGCAATCAGTCACAGTCGATTAGGGCGCTGGTCGGTAGCGCAGGATCATATGGCCCGGGCGCTGGCCTTGAACCCTCAAGAAGCCACCTATCACTATAATTTTGGACGTATTTTGCAAGCAATCGGTGCAAATGAGCAGGCCTTGCAGGCGTATAGCGATGCCTTATCGCTGCAGCCAAACATGGGATTAGCGTTACTGAATCGGGGGAATATCCACCTGCAGGCGGGTCGTTGGGATCGGGCAGCCGAGGATCTGCATTTGGCCTCTGCCGGTGGTGTCGATGAAGATCTTGTTCTTGGATCTTTGATTGTTCTGGATTTGCAGCAGGGGATTTGGGATCGCTGGCAGGAATGGCATGATCGGGTGCGTGCGTTGCTCTCCAGGACGTCCATTCGTCTGGAACCTTTTGCGACTTTGTCATTAAATTTGAATGCACAGGAGCAAAACGAACTGGCCCGGCGTTATGTGCAAGCTCGCGTTCGAAATGGCCAGCGTTTTCGGCGTGATGCGCCACGACGGGAGGGTCGAATCCGGCTGCTTTATGTGTCCTCTGATTTTGGTCGTCATGCGGTGACCTTGCTGACCGCAGGATTGTATGCCAATCATGATCGAACGAAGTTTGAAGTTATGTTGATGTCACTCAAATGCCTGGAGGATGATTATCGGGAGCGTCTCACCGCTAATGTTGAACATTTTGTCGATGCTGATACGGGTGATGATGCAGCCGTGCTGCACACGGTACGATCCTTCGATCCCGATATCGCGGTTGATCTCAATGGACACACCATCGGTGGGCGACCGGAACTGTTTGAGCTAGGACTCGCTCCGGTTCAATTACATTATCTTGGATTTCCTGCCGGTTCAGGTTCGACCGCTTATGACTATATTCTGGCTGATCCAGTGGTGATTCCTGCTGAACATGCTTCTTATTATTCAGAGAAAATTGTGCATTTGCCACATGGTTTTCAGATCAGTGATGATCAGCGTGAACAAGCTGAACCAATGTCCCGAGCCGATTTAGGTTGGCCGGAACAGGCATTTCTTTTTGCTTCATTCAATGGTATTCACAAAATCAATCCAACTGTTTTTGCCTGCTGGTTGCAGATCCTTGCCGCATGCCCCGATGCTTGCTTCATTTTGGTTGACGAGGGAGAAACTGTTGCCATGCGCTTGAGGCAACGGATGCAGGAGGCGGGCATCGATGCAACTCGCCTTAAATTCGTTCCGCGTACGAGCTATGCCGCCTATTTAGGTCGATTGTCCTGTGTCGATCTTGTTCTGGATACCTTTCCTTTTAATGGCGGTACGAGTACCAGCGATGCACTTTGGGCCGGTGTTCCGGTGCTCACCAGGACAGGTGAGACCTATGCAGCTCGTATGAGTACCAGTCTTTTGCATCATGCGGGTCTTCATGATTTGATTACTCCCAATGACGCTGAATATGTTTCTCGGGCTGTTTGGTTCTATAAAAACCCTCAGGGACTGAATCGAATCAGAGATCGCTTAAGAGATCAGAGTGCCCATCATGTACGGTTTGCGACCGAGCCAAAAGTTCGTGCGATTGAATTGGCCTATGAGCAGATGGTTCTGCTGGATCACCAAGGTTTGGAACCGCAATCTTTCGCGCTGATCGACACAACGATCCCGGAGGTATCCTGAACGATGCGTAAACATCGAGCAAAATCATCCCGATCAACGCCTTCGCACGCAAGTGTGGCGAATATCCAGACCTTGTGTGACCAGGCTCTTGCCTTTGAAGAACAAGGTCAGCTGGTTCAGGCTTTGCAGAAAATAGAGCAGGCGCATCGTTTACTTCCCGATCATTTGGACATTGCGGCAAATCGGGTGCGCTATTTGGCAATGCTTGATCGTGTTGAGGAAGCGGCCATTTTATTGGATGCACTGCCGGATGAACCATCGCACCACCGTGTCCAAGCCATGAACGCACTGGCGGTTCAGTATGACCAGCATGGAGAACGTCAACGGGCACGGAGTTTATTAGACAGGGCGATTCATATTGAGCCAGCGTATGCGGAGTTGTGGAATAATAAAGCATTGGTTTTATTGCACAATAATGAACTTGATGCAGCTGTTCAATGCATTCGGCGGGCGCTTGACCTCGACGCCGATCAGGCGGAATTCTATCACAATGCCTCCCAAATACTGGGGTTTATTCCACGATGGCATGAAGCCCGGCTGATGAGTACGCAGGCCTTAGCACGAAACCCGGAGCATTCAGGCTATTGGTTTCAATTGTATCGGTGTTGCTATGAAACTCGAGATTACCATTATGCGAGGACAAGTCTGGAGCAATCCATCAAATATGCCGCATCTGAAAAAAATCGTGAGGAAAGCAAAGCGTTATTACTGAATCTGGATCTCTACCTCACCCGATGGGATCACTATGTTGAGCGTTGCTTAAGTATTCAGCAGGCCATTGACCGCGGAGAAGTTCCCGTTTTACCCTTCGTGTTACTGTCGTTACCGCTCCCCTTAAGTGCGCATCGTCAGATGATCCCGCGCTATGTGCAGCGTGAGCTGAGTCCTATCCATACAGCCCCCTTCGTCTACAAAAAGCAGCCCGGGAGCCGTATTCGTATTGCCTATATCAGCAGTGATCTCGGTTCGTCTCATCCGGTGATGCATCTGTGTCGTGGTTTGCTTACACGCCATGATCGAAGTCAGTTTGAAGTGTTTATTTATGCGACAGCTTCACATCAAGATTTTAATACCAATCCCTATTTAGCAGAGCATGCTGAGCATTTTGTCGATGTGTCTTCGCTTTCGTTTTTACAAATGCTGGAGCGTATTCGCAGTGATGCGCCGAGTATTGCCATTGATCTCAATGGTCATGCCGGTATGAGGCGTATGGATCTTTATTCCGAGCGTGTCGCCCCAATTCAAATTAATTATATTGGGTTTCCAGGTACCACCGGATCTGAGTTCCATGAGTATATTTTCGCAGATGAGATCGTTATTCCAGAGCAGCATGAGGCGTTCTACACTGAAAAAATTGCACGCTTGCCCGGCTGTTTTCAAGTCAATGACGATGCCCGGGTCAAGGCTCAGCTCATGTCGCGTCAGGAAGCGGGACTACCCGAGGGTGTTCAGGTTCTGGCTTCATTCAATAACACGCCCAAGATTAACCCGCTGATCTTTTCATGCTGGATGCAGGTCATGCGCCAGCTTCCTTCCTCGGTACTGTGGTTAATCGCCAATACGGATGATGTCATGGCGCAGATTCGTGCCCATGCCGCAGAAAGGGGGGTCGATGGCAATAGGATTTTCTTTGCTCAACATGTCCGATATGATCAGCATCTGAGCCGGCTCACCTGTGTGGATCTGGTTCTTGATACACTTCCTTTTGGGGGAGGCGCGTCTACATCCGATGCGCTATGGAGTGGTGTCCCTGTACTTACCTGCCTTGGCGATACATTTGCGGGAAGAATGTCAGCGAGTTTGCTGCTTACTGCCGGTTTGCCCGAGTTGGTGACTTACTCCCTTGAATCGTATCAGGAACGAGCAGTGGCATTGTTGCATCAGCCTGAGCAGTTGCTTGCCCTGCGCCAGCGTCTGATGCAACCTGAGGTACAAAAACGAATTTTTGATACTTCCCGTCAGGTTCAATCAATTGAAGCAGCATATCGACACATGCTTGTTCGGTATGAACAGAATTTGCCTCCAGCCACTTTCTCGGTTCTAGAAGATGGAACCATTCAGGAGCAGCGTTGATGTCCCGATTAAAAAAAAAGGTTAGTCGAACATCCCGACCGCCAATAATAGGTTCAGCGACCAAAAAAAAGCTGATGCAGCTATGGAAACAAGCGGATCTTGCTCTAGAGCAAGGAGCGCGAAAGGAGGCGCTTGATCTCTACCGGACCATTTATGCCATCTCGGATGTGCTTCCTTCTGTGCGGCTGAATCTGATTGTACTACTTTTAGAGTTTGATTTTTATCAAGAAGCTCAAAAGGTTGCGGATGGCTTTACTCATCCGTCATTTCAGGCTGGTCAGATGTTAAATGCTTTTGGTGTTTATCATGACCGGCGTCACGAGAGTGAGCAGGCTTTGGCGTTCTTTGATCGAGGGCTTCAGCTCGATCCCGACAACGCAGAATTATACAGCAACAAGTCAAGCGCTCTGGTTCATGTCCATCGGCTTGCTGAAGCGTTGGAGATGATGAACCAAGCAATCCTTCGCCAAGATGTACGTGCTGATTTTTATTATAACCGTGCCTTGTGTTATCAACATCTGGGTGATTTTGACCGGGCACTCGCTGATTATGCGGTTTCGATCCAACGAGATCCATCTTTCTATTTCAACTATCTCAACAGCGCTAATATTCGGATTGAGCGAAAAGAATGGCATGCTGCGAAACAGCTTCTTGAGCAGGCATTACGTGTTCATCCACAAGGTGACTTTGCGGTCGGTACGTTGGCGCTCGCTGAAATGTTTTCAGCATCATGGGAACACCTACTGGATCATTGGCAGGATGTACTGAACGGGATTGACGAAGGAAAAAAGGTCACGCCCTTGTTGCCCTTGCTCGCCATGCCGGCTTCCGTTCGGCAACAGCGCGATGCAGCGAGGGTTTATGTCCATGAGCGTTTCCCTGATGTGCGTCAACATTCCCCGAGGATACGACGACCAGGACGACTCAGAATTGCCTATGTATCCTCGGATTTTGGAGAACATGCGGTATCATTTTTGACTGCCGGGTTGCTGACCGGGCACGATCGAAATGAGTTTGAAGTGTTCTTGATTGCAACCAAGGTTGTTCAGGATCGCATGCGCGACCGTCTGGAACAACATGTGGAGCATTTTATTGATGCGAGTGCTCAGGATGATGCGCAAGTCCTGTCTATGGCTCGTCAATACGATTTTGACCTGGCGGTTGATCTGAATGGACACACCATGGGGGCGCGCCCTAGGCTTTTTTCCTTAGGTCTTGCTCCTGTTCAAGTCAATTATCTTGGATTTCCGGGGGGGATGGGCTCTTCCTATCATGACTATATTTTGGCGGATGCCGTAGTTATTCCTGCTGAACATGAGACGTTTTATGATGAAAAAGTGGTTCATCTGCCGGGATGTTTTCAGGTGAACGACGATCAGCGGGTCCAGCCGGCGAGGACCTCCAGAAGTGCTGAGTCATTGCCAGAGGACCGCATATTACTGGCGTCATTTAATGGAACCTACAAGATTAATCCGCTCATGTTTCGGGTTTGGATGGCGATTTTGAAGGAAGTTCCTGAGGCAATGCTGGTATTGGCTCCCGACACCTTTGACGTTCATGAACGGCTTCGAAGCTATGCTGAAGAGGCTGGCGTTTCGGGAAACCGGTTGTTGGCGGCACCCAAAAAATCGTATGCGGAACATTTGGGACGTTTGGCACTGATGGACTTAATCCTGGACACTTTACCTTTTAATGGAGGAACCAGCAGCAGTGATGCACTTTGGGCCGGGGTACCAGTTCTGACCTGTACGGGTGATACTTTTTCGGGTCGCATGAGTACGAGTTTATTGCATCATGCTTCGTTATATGAACTGATTACTCCGGATTTGAATACCTATGCTGCCACAGCTGTTGCCTTGTGTCGTGATCGTCTGCGGTTGACAGGATTGCGTGAACGGGTATGTTCCGCTGAGGTACGACAACGTTTGTTTGCAACAGACCCCAAGATTCGACAGATTGAGGCAGCCTACCGCTATATGGTGCAGCGGCATCATTCGGGTTTAGCGCCCATTTCATTTCGGATGGATGATCAACCTGGCCAAGAGCTGAGCTCACAATCATGATTGAAGCTATCCTATTGCAGCATGTGCGCGAAGCGGTTCTGGAAGCCGGCAGACAGATCGAACACTATGCGATCCGAAAGGGTGCGATGAATATTACTTTGAAGACTGATGCATCACCTGTGACCGAGGCGGATCAGGCTGCACATCGTGTGCTTGTTCAGGCACTAAAGGATATCACCCCTACAATTGCGGTGATTTCAGAAGAAGACGAGCCCTCACATACGTTGTTTGGAAAATCTTCCTTGTTCTGGTTGATCGATCCACTCGACGGAACCCGCGAGTTTATCGATGGTCGTACCGAATACACGGTGAATCTTGCGTTGATTGAGCATCATATGCCGGTATGGGGTGTGGTGTATCTGCCTGCATCTGACACTTTGTATTGGGGCGGGAAAGATTTTGGCGCCTGGCGTAAGATTGGGCAAGAAAATGAACATATCCTTCGGGTGCAGCCTTCGATTGAGGAAGAAACGAGGGTGCTGGTTAGTTACAGCCACAGGGATGAGGCTACTCAAGCGTGGATCCATGCACTGGGACCACATCGCTGTGTTTACGCGGGTAGTTCTTTAAAGTTTTGTCGGATTGCTGAGGGCGAAGCCGATTTGTATCCCCGGTTGCAGAGTTTGTGTGCCTGGGATATT
>JAJZUM010000133.1 GCA_021848605.1 Pseudomonadota bacterium
CGCTATCGTCATTGGTACAATTGTTCTAAAGATAGGCGTACGTCATGGGATTTCTAAAATCATTCTGGATTTCAGGCCTGATCGCCGTGACATTGTCTGGTTGTGGTGGATCAACAAATAATAACGGCAATAACGCTGCATTACCCACCTCATCGAACACCAATTCGTCTTCAAACACCAATTCAACTTCAACATCCACGCCAACGCTTGCTTCACTCGCCCAGTCAGCAAAGGTTCAAAACGTGTATGTTCCTTCAAGTAAAACACAGACGCTCACATGGATAGATACCGTACCCGCTGCCGCTTATCAGGTCCAGGGGGTCGATACTGCCGGACAAACCACAACACTTCAGACGATTCCGGCGACAGGCAGCCAACAATCGCTGTCATACACCTATTCAATGCCTGGGGGCAATGCAGGATACAGTACTCTGCAGATTTCGGTGACCAAGAATAGTCAATCAAGTCTACTAAGCTCAAGCTCGGGAACGACCCGGTTTTCAACATCAACGCCAATGACAACGCTTCCGAACATACAGATTCTTCCAGCGACTTCACCTTTGACGGGTGTTGTACAACTCATGCTATCAGGTAACACAGCCTACCCAAAAGTTGACTGGTTTATTGATGGCACCCACATTGGATCAGGCAATACTTCCGTGGGTAATCTACTTAATTATGACACGTCCTCTTTAACGAATGGTCTGCATGCTCTTATTGCACAAATTTCCTTGAGTGACGGAAGTCAGGTTCAGCTTCCGCAGTTGGGCATCAGTATCAGTAACAGCCATTTATCAATATCAGCATGCTCAGCAGGATCAACAGGGACGATCAAGATTTATGCCAGTGCGACTGATGATCCGGGATACAGCATCAATCCCATTTCAGCAACACTTGACGGCACTCCACTAACTGGTTCACCCAATTCAGCCTATTCCATGGGCATGGGTTGTTCTGGAACGGAGGTGTTCAATGTTAGCTCAAGCCAGTTTGGCTCTGGAACACATACAGCCGTGCTTACAGTATCTGATAGTAATGGAAACAGCAAAAGTCAGACTTTATCCATCATAATCAACAACCCACCCGTGTTATCTCTTTCCTCACCAATGGATGGAAGTATACTCAGCAATAATGGTTCAACACTCACGGTCTCAGGTTCAGTTCAATCCGATCGAACCGGTAATATCTCTGTCAAGGCGCAACTCGGCACACTACCGATCTTACTGAATTATTCGGCCAACAATTCTACTTTTACTGGTAATACAAGTCTTAACTATTTTGCTCCAGGCAATTATACCCTTACCATCACGGCAACAGATTCCGCAGGAATCACTTCGATCATCAACCAAACCTTGCTGATCAGCAACGGACCCATCTACAGTCCCGTGACTTCGCTGGGCAGTAATACGCAAATGCTGGCTTTTGATGGTACTGATCTGGTTTATCGCGCCAGTGACAACAGTATTCACCTCATGGTTCTCAACACCACCAAAAACTCGGTTTCCAGTGACACTGTTTTACAAGGAACCAGTAGCTTCAGCAATGTTTATAACTGGACTGTGACTGGAGGATACACCTTAGCCAATGGCATGCGTAGCGACTGTAAAATCGGATCATGTGTTTATGTCTGGAATGCTCAAGGCATTATAACCAATCTTAGCGCTCTCGATCCCTATGCAACAGCGGCCAATGACGAACATCCTATCGCCCATGATGGCTATGCCGTATGGTCTGATACAGGCACTGGAAACTATACGCTCTATAATTTGAGTACGGGTAGTTTTACCCGAATCAGTCCGCCTCAATCAATCATGTACATCGGCAACTGGAACTTTGATTTTCATGTGGACAACACGCAAGGCAACACACCGTTGATCTCATTTGTCAGCTGGGATCGCGCCCAGACCTCGGAATATGATGTTTTTGTCTGGAATTCAGCAACGGCCACATCAACACCCATCGATCCGGCACCTGGAATGATGAACATTTATCCGAAAATGGATGGTTCACGCATTGCCTGGCTGCAGTATACCTCCCCACCAACGGGTGTAAATCCTGGAGGATTAGGTACCCTGATGAGTAGTTCCATTGATGGTTCAGGTCTAACAACGGTCTCGAACGACATGAGCCAGTTCATGTTGGGTGGTGGGGTGCTGGCATGGCTGGAGGGTCAAACAACCAATCAAGCGTATGGAGGAACCACCACGACCATCACTTCGCTCAAAGTTTCTACAACGAATGGCCAAAGCATCACGCTGTCCACCCAACCTGCAACCCAGCTGCTTGCGACACAGGGAGGATTTGTCATCTATGGGCAAAGTGGCAGCTCATCCGGTTTGTGGGACTGGAACTCATCAACCCAAAGTTCCGCACTTATCCTGAATACAATACCAGGCACAATCATGATGCAAAACAATACCTTGGCTTTTACACTGGGAAACAGTAATGCTTTGTATGTTATTACTCTTTAAACAGAAAATTAAACCTGTGAACCTTGTAATTTTGCTTGTCAGGTTGAGCACCAAGAAGTCGTCATGAACGACATTTCGTGTTAGGGGTGTATGTCTAAAGGCATGCTTCCAAGTTGATGCTCAGAAATGAATTGACCGTACAGGGAATCCGTCTGTTGATGATAGAGCTTTTGGGTTTGCATGACGCTTTCAGTATAACGTGGGTCTTGAGGACGCTCGTGTGCATCAACAAAATAGGCAACATCCCAGGCCTGTTGATTGCTTAAGGTACCCGCAGCTGTGTAGGGCATATTGGCAAACACAAAACGGGCCAATGTCCCATACCGACTCATGCCTGCTCCCCAGTTATAAGAATCATCTCCCCACAGAGGTGGAAATACTCTGAAATTCAGGTGTGAACGACGTCCCTCGCCGTTATTTCCATGACATAGAGCACAATGCTGCACAAAAACCTGTTGTCCCCTTTGCATGTCTGGAACAAGAGCAGGCTTGGATAAGGGTGGATATCCATGTTGTGGCAAAAAAACACCAATTTTTTGTCCATGGGCCACATGCTGGGCATAAGCCTCAAGTGCCACCATAATCGGATCACCCAAGACAGGTGCCTTACCGTTAAGACTATAAACAAAACAGTTCTGCATACGTTGAGCAAAGGTGATGACCCGGCTATTCTTTTTTCGATAAAGTGGATAAATCGGATATGCCGCCCATAATGGCGCTGATTCAGCCCGCAAACCATGATCCAGATGACAATTTTGGCAACTCAGACCACCCCATGCATAGGCTGAAGCATTGGCAGGCGTATCATCAAAAATCCTTTGTCCCTGATCAATAATCTTTTGCTGCATGCTTTTAACCTGATTCTCTGGTTCTTGCCCTAAATCAGTGTGGGAAGCAACTGGGATCGGACACCCTGAAGTTGCCTTCTGATCTGCTGAAAATGCAGCAAAATAGCAGCTTACCGATTCAATCATCTCAGGACTGAGACGAAGGGCAATATTGTTCATGAGCCGCCCAAACCCATCAGGACGTTGACCACCATGCCAGGCATTTAATTGAGTACGAAGATAAGGAGCGGGCTGACCATAGACAAAAGGAATATATGGAGCCACCCCTTCACCATAAGGTCCATGGCAGGAAAGACAAGCAGGAATATGTGCCACTGGATCACCTTCTTCGGCAAGCATTTTACCCAGACTTGGAACCTTGGGGCGGTGAGATACTAGGTTATGGATTGGCATACTCGAAATATACTGTGCCAAGGCATGAATATCTGCCTCATCGAGATGACTCGCAACCATCTGCATCAGCGGGTTGTGCCGTTTACCATCCGCAAAGTTCTGAAGTTGCTCAACCAGATAGGCCTGAGATTGTCCCCTCAGACCAGGAATTTGTGCCGCAGGACTTCCATTCAGATCAGCGCCGTGGCATTGCGAACAAGCTGGAGCACCACGATTATTACCCGTGGCAATGATTGTTGCTGGATCAGATTGAGACCTTGCCAAGGGACTCATCAAAATCGACATGAGCCAAACAATAGGCAAAACGAGGCGATAAGGCTCAAACATCAATCAATGTCCCGAAACTTCTTTTTCAGCGGCATAAGTCGCAAATCCATAGCGATGCAAAATCGACTGAGCCTGTTTTGAATTCATAAATTGAAGCCACAACTTTCCTGCTTCACGATGCAAAGCTCCATGGACGAGAGCACCTGCATAAACAGCGTGAACATTAAATTGATTAGGAATAGCGACATGGCCAATGGGATGACCTACGCTTTCCTGAAATATGGCTTCTGATAGCCAGGTTACACCAGCATCAACTTTACCCTGCATAATCCACAAGGGTGTCTGCCGATGATGAATATGGGTCAATAAGGTCGATCCCTGCCCAACCTTGAGATCATAAACAGCCTGATCAAGTTTTTCGCCACCAGCCTGAATCAGGCTTTGTTTTATTTGTCGGGCAATACCTTCGTAGGCAGGATTAGGCATGGCCAGGCGAACATCAGCTCTGGAAAGATCCATGAGACTCATAATATGTTTTGGATTGCCTTTGGCGATCATCATCGTCAAGGTATTGGTTGCATAGCAAACAACGGGTGCATCCAACCACTTCTCGGTGACACCGCTCTGCACTCTGCCAATTCCAGCAAGATAAACATCAGCGGGAACTGTCAAGGTCATATTCCCTACCGTGATGGTTCCTCCATTCCTGATTTGCCGAATCAGCAGGCCTGGAGGTAGAGTCTCCCAATACAATTTTCCCAGATATTCTGGATGTTCATGTTCAAACTCAGCGACCAATGGGGCCATAGCAAAAAAATAATTACCTCCCACATAAAGGCTAAGCTTTGGTTGCAATGGGCTTCCATGTAAATCAGCCAGGTTATCCGCATCGGGTTCGGTAAAAATAAGACCTCGGTCAAGAACATCACTATTGGCACCATGCTGCCAGGGCGGAGCAAAGTTGGTATCCGAGGCTCTGCACATAACAACAACTGACAGACACATTAAACCAATACCCAAAAGAAACGACTGGGCAGGTAGATTCATTTTTTTCATCACAATCGAACAATCCCACTCAACTTAAAGAGGCATCAGGACGTAACCCTGAGCTTCAAGTGAAGTTACCGTGGTCAGGCTCGAAAGTGCCAAAGTAACCGATGAATCAATCAGGTCATAAGAAAAATGATGTTCTGCCATGGCCTGACCACAAACGGCCACATCAACCCCGTGGGCACGTAATTCTTTTACAACGACCAGATTGGGATTATCAACGCCAAATTTATCATGGTAGGCAGTATTGTTGAGTGCGACCGGTGTTGCTGCGCCTGCGGCGATGGCCACAAAATGCAAATGATCGAGAGGTACACCCGCTGATGCATACAGGTTCACGGTTCGCGCCACCCGTTCAATGGCCGGATTTACCTCAGAAGGGGTCTTGGGACCCTTGGTCATCATAAACACAATCTTGTACTGTGCATCTTTTGCAGGTTGGTAAGCAGCCTTGGGCAGAGGGTGCATCTTTCCGGCACTATGAATGACAGGTGTTTGCCAAAATCCTGTTTCTTCGGCAGAACTTGTTGCTGATACAGCTGTCAACATCACACCCAACATACAAGAAATAAAAATCGACGTTTTCAAATGCATGGCCAACACCTCGAAATGTAGGGAAATATTCATCCTGAAAAGAGTAGTTGGTTTTTATTCAGATTGCCGATGATGTACTGCAGAAAAAAATGAATTTTGATTCAACAACAGAGTTGGCGGTTTTTGCTGATGAATGATATTTTAGTCGACCTTCCTGATTGGTTCATCTCATGGGGATTTACTGATGACACTTCATGTTCAGCAAAGAACACCTTGTCTAAAGGCTGAATCAGCAGCATCACTCAAAAACAGTATTCTCCAGTATTTTCATGAAAGTATGGATCTTTACGAGTCCCTCTTCCAACTCCTTGCCTGTGATGAAGCCTGGTACCAAAAACCGATCCCCTTGCGTCACCCACTCATTTTCTATTGGGGACACACGGCAACGTTTTTCATAAACAAGTTGATTCTGGCTGGCTTAATTCATCAGCGTTTAAATCCACGCTTTGAAAGCATGTTTGCCGTGGGTGTGGATGAGATGAGCTGGGATGATCTTGATGAACATCACTATGACTGGCCTACCGTAGCTGAAGTGACTGAGTACCGACAGCAGGTACGAACACTTGTTGCCTCACTGATCAAGGATCTTGCCTGGCCAGCAACTTTAACGCCAGAACATCCTGGCTGGGCCATTGTCATGGGTATTGAACATGAGCGTATTCACCTGGAGACATCCTCAGTACTTATCCGTCAGCAAAAATTGCATTGGCTTTGTTCTCAACCTCGTTGGCGCCCATCAACCACTGTAGTCACTGAACCTGCTCCGCTCAATACGCTCCTGACAGTACCTGCAGGCTCCATCAGGACTGGCCTGGACCGGTCCGCACCATGGTACGCTTGGGATAACGAGTGGGGACAACATCACGCTGAAATCTCAGCTTTTTCTGCAGCCCGATACCTGACCAGTAACCATGAATTTCTTGGCTTTATTGAATCCGGTGGCTATGCACATGATAACTTCTGGGATGAAGAAGGACGATCGTGGCGCAATTATGCTGCTGCACGTCATCCTACCTTCTGGGTTTTCGATCAGGGGCAATGGAAATTACGGCTTCTGGCAGAACTCATTGACATGCCATGGAATTGGCCAGTTGAAGTCAATTATCATGAGGCAGCAGCTTTTTGCCGCTGGAAATCGCAACAGTGCAATAAGCTCATTCGTCTACCCACCGAAGATGAGTGGTACCGTCTGGTTCAGCACACTCAGACCGTTGATCTGACTGTGAATCAAAGGGCTAAAGCCAACATTCATCTCGATCATGGCTCCTCTCCCTGCGCAGTCAATTGTTTTGCCATGGGGGAATTTTACGATATCATGGGGAATGTTTGGCAGTGGACCGAAACCCCTATTTATCCGTACCCAGGCTTTCAGGTTCATCCATTGTACGATGATTTCAGTACCCCAACGTTTGATGGCCAACATCACCTGATGAAAGGTGGTAGCTGGATTTCAACGGGAAATGAGGCTCGTATATCTGCCCGTTATGCCTTTAGAAAACATTTCTTTCAACATTGCGGTTTCCGCTACGTCTCAGGTGCCCCCGCTGTGCTTCCCCCTACCTCCCGTTATGAGTCCGATCTTCTGGCCGCACAATACGCTGAGTTTCACTATGGTCCCGATTACTTTGGGGTGAGCAATTTTCCTCGCACGGTTGCTGAACGCGCACTCGCTCTCCTTGGCAATCAACCGCGACGCAAAGCCCTGGATCTTGGTTGTGCAACTGGACGCACTGCCCTTGAATTAGCACGTAGCTTTGAACAAGTTTATGGTGTTGATTTTTCAGCCCGTTTGATTGATCTCGTTGTTCAATTGACACAATCAGGACAGTTGCACTACCTCATTCCTCAGGAAGGTGATCTGGTCGAATACCGTACCGTCAATCTTGAACAGCTAGGCCTCGCAAATGTGACCTCCAAAGTACAATTCAGCCAGGGAGATGCCTGTAATCTTAGTGAACGCCATCAAGATTATGATCTTGTCGTAGCAGCAAATCTCATTGACCGACTTTATCAACCCAGACTATTCCTGGAACA
>JAJZUM010000134.1 GCA_021848605.1 Pseudomonadota bacterium
CCGGGCGAAACCAGCCTCGACGAAGCAGGAAGTCAGCTTTGTTCCTGTTTAGGCAGGAATGAGCAAGTCTGACGGAACGGTTTACGGTTCAGACATGCTTAAGACCCCATTCTTTTCAGGAGCCCGTGCAAGCGGCAGTCTCAGACTGAGGGCGGGGAGGATGTCAATTTTGAGACGCATCCATCAACGAGAAAGGGAACCGGTAGCAAATGATTCCCTTTTTTTGAATGGATCAATGTTCAGTTTGTACTTGCAACTTCAATGACTTCTGCTTGTTCCGAGGCATCATGTCCTGACTTTTCACGTAGGGTTGCTGCCCAGGTACCGTATTTTTCCATCAGTTCTTCGCGACGATCTGGATCCATGTTGATTTTAGAAAAATCACCCTTGTAAAACTCAATCACGCGTCGGTCCATGATTTCAGACCACATGGAAGGAATATAGGCGGGAAGTAGCATGGAAGCATAGCCTCCAGGAAGTTGCGGTGCCTGTGGAAAGTGGCGAAGTGACTGAAAGCTGCGCGAAGGGAAGGCATGATGATCGGAATGTCTCTGCAATTGATACAGTACCAGATTGGTAACACTATAATTGCTGTTCCAACTATGTTCTGGTTTGGTGCGTTCGTATTTGCCTTGGGCATTTTTTTCCCGTAGGAGACCATAATGTTCAATATAATTGACGACTTCCAAAAGACTGGCACCATAGGCTCCCTGAACTGCAAGGAAGGGTATGGCTCGTGGCCCACAGATAAGGGTCGTGACGCCCACGAATCCAGCAGTAATGGCCCATCCCTGTAACAGTTCGTTTTCCACGCACCAGAATCCTTTTCCGCGACGCGCTAGTCGTTGGGTTTCAATTTCAATGGCTGATTTGAGTCCACCCACCATGGTACGTGGGAGGAACTTCCAGAAACTTTCACCCAAACGGCTCGATGCGGGGTCTTCAGGTGTTGCAACCCGCTTGTGATGTCCAAAATTATGCTCAACAGCAAAGTGCGTATAAAAGGTTGGAGCCAGAGCCAGCATGGCGCCGATACGGTTATGGCGTTCATGTTTGTGGCCTAGCTCATGTCCGGTAACAATAGCAATGCCATTGAGCGCACCGACCGATATAGCAATACCCAAACGATCAGCCATGGGAACATGATCACGGGTTGCCAGCCATGTTCCCAATAGGGTCATGATGTATTGGGATGGAATGAAGGCTTTGGTGATGAGATTGTAGTAGGGATCTTTTTCCAGTTCGGCAATCGCCTCATCAGGTGGGTTGCTGCCATCTTGTCCTAAAATCCGGTCTAGAGCCGGAATGACTCCATGCACCAGCATAGGACCGGTCCAGGCGAGTGCCCGCAGCTTTTTCGGGGCAATCGCATAAGCACTTAAGGCAGCAATTCCGATTACGGGCAGTGCTGGACTGAGGAGCCATTTGTATCTTTTAGGGTCTCGCCATGAGGATTTGCGCGAATTACTTTGCCCGATGGCTTCTTGAACCTGTTCTTCTGCTATTTTTGCACCCATTATGAATCACCTTTGAATGATTGCTACAGTCATTTGTGTTGCAGTAAACAATGATTACATCAACCAATGTCATCATACGTTCGTTTGATAACAAGATGTAGGGCAAGAATTGACAATAGGGGGTCATTTTTTGACAATTAGATCTTAAACCCTAAGATGTCATTCTATGGATACTTTGGTCTTGCCCGGCTATTACGTTCGTCAGATTCATGAGCAAATCAAGTTGTTAGGGCTTGAGACAGAGTCGTGGTTGCAGTCCTATCGCCTAAGCATCCAACAATTGTCTGAGCCCTATCTGGAGCTTTCATTGCCTGCATTCAAAGATATGGTGCGCAGTATTGTTCATTTAACCGGTGAGCCAGGCGTTGGTCTTCTGGTTGGCTCAAAACTTTTGGCAAATACTCACGGTATTTTGGGGTATGCGGCACTGAGCAGCTCAACACTGCGTCAGGTGGTTGATCTTTTTGAACGATTTATGGTTCTGAGAACGACCTTGGTACGGATGGAGCATTTTGAAGATGCGACAGCGTATCACATTGTCTTTAAGGAAAATGTTCCTCTAGATGATGTGCGTGGTCCTGTTATGGATGCAGTGGTGTTGGCAATTCGTAATGTGCTGGGATTCATTACCATGAATCAATGTCCGGTTGATCAGGTTGTTTTTTCGAATACGCGGGGGAATCATCCTCTAGCCCTTAGTTTGTTTGGATGCCCTGTTTCTTATGGTGCCGGATGGGATGGTTTCATCATTCAGCGCCAGTGGCTTGATTGTCCTCTGACCATGTCTGATCCGCGCACGTTCGCCGAAGCTGAGGCACTGTGTGGCCGTGAATTAAAGCAAATGGAAGGGCGTTCATCTTTAGCTGGTCGGGTACGGCAACTTCTTTTCACGCATCAGTCCCAGTTTCCGAAATTGGAAGTTGTGGCTCATCATATGCTTATGACTCATCGCACCTTACATCGTCGTCTGATGGAGGAAGGTACTTCGTATCACCAGATTCTCGATGAAGTAAGACATACGCTTGCCGTCGAACACCTGCAACGTCAACATCTAAGCATTAAGGAAATTGCATTTACCCTGGGATATGGAGAACCAGCCAATTTTCGCCGTGCTTTTAAACGCTGGGAAGGTTTATCTCCTCAGGAATATCAACAACAATATGCTGGGGAGCCCCCCCTTGAGCGCTGATTGCTACAGCGCTGCGCAGTCCTGATTCAAGGTGCCGTGTAAACATACTGGTTCGAAACAGGGGAAGATTACGTTTTTGCAAGGCCAAGTGTTTTTTATAAACATGTGTACCATCAGGCGCATTGGATAACATAATTGCTTTTTGGACATAACTGGCGCGGTCATTGCAAACAAGAGAGTTCATCCCACAGGCAGTCAGCAAACTGGCTGCCATCCGTCCAGAAAAACTTTGACCCATTCGGGTTAAAACGGGCGCTCCACCCCACAGCGCATCACTCGTCGTTGTTCCGCCATTAAAAGGTAGCGTATCCAACACCAGATCAACCTGACTATAGCGAGCCAAGTGAGCGCTATATTCAATATAAGGAGCAAAAATGAGTCGTTCTGGATTGACATGTCGTTTTTTGGCTTCAAGGCGCAAGCGCTCGATCTGTTCAGGTCTTTCTCCAATGAGCCAGAGAATGGCTCGGGTCGGGGCTGCCAGAAGTATTTCCATCCAGTCATCAAACATGTCAGGATTGATTTTGTATGAGTTGTTAAAACAGGCAAATACAAAAGCATCTTCCTTAATGCCATAGTGTTCACGACGCTGCATGGGCCCAATCACACGTTTGTCATCATTAGCCTGGAAACTGAAGGGCATAACAATCTGTTTCTCTGAAACTCCTGAGGCATATGCTTCAGGAACCGTAACACGGTCGGTAATCATGTAGTCCATGAAAGCAGCACCGGATGTGCCTGGATAGCCCAGGTAGTTGATCTGTATCGGTGCTAACCGATGCGCAAATAGGGCTGTACGCCCTTGGGCGGTATGTCCAGTCAAATCAAAGGCAATGTCAAGTTGATGGGATCGAGCCAACTGAATGATGTCCTCGTCAGTCCAGTTGAAGACATCATGAATATGTTCGATACAGCCATTTAACCTTTGCCGCATAGGATCATCAGGACTGACAATTCCGTAGGAATAGGCGTGAACTTCAAACTGACTACGATCATGTGATTCCAGAACTCCTGCCATCAGAAAGGTGAGGGCATGATAGCGCAGATCTGCAGAAAAATAGCCGATACGGATGCGTCGATTTTTCCAGTCAGGGGCATGTACAGGTCTAACAACATCCGATGGCATCGGGTAGAGGTGCTCGGTATAGGATGTACTAATTGCCTTTTGCTGAAAGGGATCATCGGTCAGGGACAAAGCAAGAAATGGAGAAAATGTGTGGGCATTTTGCGGCAACAGCGCAGGAAGTTCGTACCATTGGTCCCAATGGCATAACCGCATTTCTGCGGCAGCCTTTTCACCAGCTAGATAGTCAATAGAGATGTTATAACTCAAGGCTTTGCGAAAAGCTTCCAGACATTCAACAAATCGCTTTTGTTCCTTATAAATCAGTCCCTGTACATGCCATGCTTTGGCGAAGTCAGGGTCCAGGACGAAGAGCTGGTCAAGCAACTTCTGCGATTCATCGAAACGTTTCAGGCTTTTAAGGCTATTGGCCTGATTGTACAAGAGTTCAACTCTGTAGGATTCTGCATGTTCTTCGGCCTGACGATAGCATTCAAAAGCCCGTTCACTGGCACCCATCGACTCATAGGCATTACCCTTATTCATAAGTGCCTTAACAGAAAATTCAAGCTGTAACGATTGATCATAGGCAGTAATGGCTTGTTGATAGTTGCGCATCAGACTTAAAAGATCAGCCAGGTGCAGCCATAACAGGGCTATCTTAGGATGAACACGAAGAATTTCTTCATAATCGGATCGAGCTTGTGCATACAGGCCCAAAAGGGTCTCAACTTCTGCGCGACGAACTTTTGCTTCCAGCATGGCAGGATCAATCAGCAAAGCTTGATTAAACGCTTTGAGCGCATCTTCATGCGCTTCAAGCCCATAAGCAGCCAGCCCCAGATGAAAGTGCAACGCTGCCTGACTTGCATGGATTGCTTGAGCACGTAACAGATAACTTTGCGCTTCATGCCATGCTGAGCGTTGCAGTAAAACAACGCCGATCATGTGCAAGGCATCATAATGGGCAGGGTCTTTTTCTAGAATAGAGAGATAGCCTTTTTCCGCATCATTTAGATTTCCTTGTTGATGCAACTGCATGGTCTGCTTTAGAAGTTCTGCTACATGTACCGCGGTCATAGGCAAAGATCCCTGTTCTTATCGTTAAAAATCTGATCCTGATCCCGGGATCATCACCGAATTTGTGAAATATAGTACAAGACATACAGGATGTCATGAACCGTTTGATTCTGAATCATCAATAATATTTTAAAGACCAATGGGTTATCAGGTTAACTTGGATATCGTGTTTGTAGGGCAATGAAGATGCTTATCATGGTCGTAACAACTTATAATGGCGATATTCATGGTCAAGAGGAACAGATTGTGCGACGCCCCAAGCTTGTTTGGTTCCTGAGCATTTTCCTGATGCATGAATCGACATTTGCTGATCCGCTATATGGTGTTTTGCAATTGACTGAGGGCTTTTATCAACTTGAACCAGTTATTCTCACCCATCCGGGACCATTAAAAAACTTTACGCAACTTGCTTCCTCTAATCGTTGGGTTTTTGAACTGCATACCTTGGAGCCAGCTTTTGATACTGAACGTTTCCAGTGTGTTCGCAGTATTGAGCATGATGGCTGTTTGTCTTAAATCCATAAAGAAAGGCAGTTTGTTCGGGTCGATTACTTTAAACATCCTACGGGTGATAGCCTCGGTGATTCAGTTCAGGGAGCAACAAATGGACAGCCACAACTTTCCCAGACTCTGACGACTGAAGCTGGACGTTCAGCTTTATCTGCAGGTACTGCAGCAGCTGCCACATCTGTTTTAGGAAGCGTTGCTCTTCCAGCATTGGCATTTTCCGCATTCGTTCATCCCGAACAAACAAAGTCCGCATTGACGGGTATTCATCAATGGGTAGAGTTTGATCATCAGGCGTTTCGCATGCGTCTGATCAATGCATACAGTATGCTTGGACTGACTACCTTGCAGGATGTCAGGCAATACGCTGATCGTATGGGCAACCTACTCGTGACCATGCGTAATCATGTTCAGCAATATCAGCAACAAGCGCAAAACCTGATCGATCAATACCAACTTGACGTTCAACCATGGCTTTTACCGAATGAACACCTTGTTTCGATCGTGCCCGCGGTCATCACTATGCCTGACCAGTTGCATCTCAATGATGTGGGTATCCCTGAGCCTTCCTCAAACCTGGGACGAGTTGATGCAAACATAAGTCAGTCAATTGCTGCATTGAAGATTCGGATTGAACAGGAAAAACGGGTCGTTATGCGTCACTATGTTGAACGAGAGTGGCAGACATTTCATGCAGCCCGAACAGCTGGTGATTTTGAGAACTTTCTCATTCAGTACCGATCGACGGATCAGGCTGGTTTAGTACCACAAGCCAATAGTATTCTTAATCAATTACTTAAACCACAAGTGCCGTTGGCTCCTATGCCCGTTGCATCGAGTACGTCTGTTGCTGAAAAAATTCAATTGGTGCAACAACCTGCCAAAAAAGCTCCATCGGTTACTTTAACTCAGACAACCAGACCAACAGACTCAATTCAAAAGTAAGTTTTCTGCGGATCAAATTATTTGACGATTATTAAAATTAATTTAATAATCGTGATAGGGACTTGATTCGATGAGAACTGGTATGTGGGTCATTCGCTGGACATTAGGCAGACCCTATTGGCTCATGTCTTTGCTGATTGCAGTCATTGCCATGGGTGTATTGAGCATTATAAGCATTCCCAAAGATCTATTCCCCGATCTCCATATTCCGGTTATTTATGTTGCGCAGCCCTATACAGGCATGTCACCAGAACAGATGGAATCATTTCTGGTGTACAACTATGAATATCATTTTCTAAACCTAAACAATCTTGAACGTATGGAATCTCGTTCGATCCAGGGTTTAGGCATGATCAAACTGGTTTTTCATTCAGGTACCGATATGGCTGCAGCGATCGCTGAGGTTGTCAATTATGCTAATCGAGCCAAGGCCTATATGCCCGCAGGAACGGTACCTCCTTACGTGCTACGCTTCGATGCCGGTAGTGCTCCAGTAGGGCAACTGGTTTTTGAAGATCCAGCCCATCGTTATCCCCTGAAAACCTTGCAGGATGCAGCTCTGTTTCGCATTAGACCCATTTTTGCGACGGTTAAGGGACTTATGGCTCCACCACCTTTCGGTGGTAGTCCAAGAACGATTGTCATTCGGGTGCATCCCGACCGCATGCGCTCATATGGTTTTGGTCCTGAACAAATCGTACAGGCGCTTGGACAGGGTAACGTGATTGCACCATCGGGTGTGCTGCATCTTGGACAAAATCTTTATACCGTTCCATCGAATGCAACTGTGTCCAGGTTGGAGGAGTTGAAACATATAGAAGTGGGACGTTTTCAGGGTGTTCCTGTGTTTATGGAGGATGTTGCTGAGGTCGCTGACGATCAGGATGAAGAGTTTGGCATGGCTCTGGCTGAAAGTACCCCAAGTATTTATGTACCTGTAGCCAAAACTGCTGATGCTTCAACACTCGACATTGTATCTCAGGTCAAAAATCTTTTACCTAAAGTACAGGCTGTATTGCCTGCTGGAATGCACGTTCGTTTTGTTTTTGATGAGTCGGTCCGCATTCGCCAGGCTTTGGCTAGTCTTGTTCAGGAAGGTATCCTGGGCGCGATACTCAGTGGATTGATGATCCTTCTATTTTTGAAAGACTGGCGCAGTTCTGTCGTTGTCATGTTGTCAATCCCACTGGGTATTTTTATTGCCTTGATAGGACTCTGGTTCACGGACATGTCGCTGAACATGATGACTTTGGGTGGTCTGGCACTCGCCGTCGGAATCATGGTTGATCAG
>JAJZUM010000135.1 GCA_021848605.1 Pseudomonadota bacterium
CCGAAACACCTTGACCCGAAAAATCAAGGAACTTGGTTTACAGGTCGAAGGTGACGAGGACTCATGAACGTACTTAAGCGATCAAGTAACCACCATCAACATTGAGGGTGGTACCGGTGGTGTAGCTGGCAAGATCGGATACCAGATACAAAATGGCACCGGCTATTTCTTCAGGCTCGGCCATGCGTCCCATAGGGACATGTTTGAGGACTTCATCGCGCATTGCCGGATTGTCGGTCAGGGCACTGGCAAAGCGGGTATGGGTCAGGCCAGGAAGTACCGCATTAACACGAATCCCCATGGGCGCGCATTCTTTGGCAAAAGCTTGGGTCATGGAAACGACCGCTGCTTTGCTGACTGAATAAATGCCCTGCCATGCACCGGGAATCACGGCATTGACCGAAGCAATATTGACGATGCTGCCCTGTCGGTGTTCAGCCATCCAGGACGCAGCGGCCTGGGACATCTGGAAATAGCCACGAATATTGACATCGATGGTCTTCTGAAATGCCCCACTGTCGGTATCAAGAACCGGGCCAAAGTATGGATTGGTTGCAGCATTATTGACCAGAATGTGAAGTTGTGGGTGTTGGGCACGCATTGATGCAAAGGCCGCCTGTATTTGTTCAGGGTCACCGATATGACAGCCTAAGGCCTCTGCCGAGCCACCGGAGGAAAGGATGGTGTCAACAACTTCTTGACAGGATGAGGCCTTGCGGCTGGTGAGAATGACATGGACTCCGTGTGCGGCCAGCATCCGGGCAATGGCCGCACCAATGCCGCGGCTGGCGCCACTGATCAGAGCGGTACGGCCTTTCAGGTTCAATGTGGGGAGTGCAGTTGCAGACATGATGATTTCCTTACGTTAGCGGTAGGTTTTCCAGTTGCGTTCCGGATACTGATCCAAATGGGGAATCGAATTAAATTCCACCAATTGCAGGTGCCCATTGCTTCGAACCCGAAGGCGACTGATGCTGGTGTTCCAGAGAACCCAGTTCAACGACAACATCCTGGATGTATCCAGGCCAAGGGCTTGCTGAATCAGCAAACTGATCACACCACCTGAACTGACCATGATCTGTCGTTCAGCAGGATGCTGCTTGATGGTGTCGATGGCTGTCTGGACCCGAGACTGAAACATGGCAAACGACTCTCGATAGGACGCATGGTCATGCAATGTGATCCATTTTTCGCAGGCAGCTACAAAAAGCTTCTGAAATGCACGGCCGGGTTCTTTTTGTTGTCTCAGCCAGTGACTGAGACGGGCATGATCAGCCAGATCGGGCTGATGCACCCGGATGATGTCTTCATGATCAAATTCATTGAGACCACTTAATTCATTCGCTGCTGCTGTTCTATTCTCTGGCAGGCAGGCTGTCAGCGTTTGGCGATGGCGAAGCATGGAACCATGCCACCAGCAACCATCTACATCTGTTTGTTGCAGCCAGCGCCCCAATGCTTGAGCCTGTTGATGTCCAAGCCCGGAAAGCTGGTCATATTCCTCGGAGGCAAAACTGGCTTGGGCGTGTCGGATGAGGATGATTTCGGTCACGTCTACGACCCCTGATTCAGCCGCTTTTGGCAACGCAGTTCCAGGGCCTGCACCATGGCACCGAATTGCCCGTAAAGAGGGTTGGCTGCTTTGCCTTTCAGAAAACGTTCATAGATCTGCTGTACGATCACGGCCAGCCGGAATAGGCCATAAACTTCGTAAAAGAGAAAATCAGTGTGTTCCAGACCTGTTTTCTCGGCGTAATAGTTGATCACCTGCTGCCGTGTCAACATGCCGGGAATGTGGGTCGGTTGACGGCGCATGCTACGAAATAGCCCTTGGTCATCAGCCTGTACCCAGTACGCCAAAGAGTTGCCAAGATCCATGAGGGGGTCACCGACCGTGGCCATTTCCCAGTCAAGAATACCTATGATCTGTTCCGGGTGTCTGGCGTCCAGAACCAGGTTATCAAAGCGGTAATCATTATGAATCAGCCGGTGTGGCCGGTCCTCGGGCTGGTTTTGCGCAAGCCAGTTCATGATGGCGGTAAAATTGGGAACATCATCAGTCCAGGCACTTTGATAACGTTCCGTCCAGCCTTGTATTTGACGCTGCACATACCCATGTCCCTTGTCCAGCTCGCTCAGGCCGATTGCTGCTGGGTTGAGCTGATGCAGTTCGATCAGCCGATCCAGCATTTGATGACAGAGTTGTTGTGCTGATCCTGCCGGGAGATCCATGCCTTCCGGAAGATCCTTGCGTAAAATGATCCCGCGTAGCCGTTGCATGAGCAGGCATTCTCCAACTCCTTCGACCTCACCGAGGCCGTAGACCTCAGGAACATAGTCGAACACTGGCTTGAGAGCCTGCAAAACCATGGCTTCACGTTTCATGTCATGAGCCCCCTTGGCCTTACGCCCAAGAGGAGGACGACGCAAAATTACATCCCGTCCAGGATAGCGGAGCAGGTAGGTAAGGTTGGAAGCACCACCGGGATATTGTAGTATCTCCGGGATACCATGAAGTTCTGGCAAAAGGGTGCGTACCCAATGGGCCACGGCTTCAGGGGGGAGTGCTTCCAGGCTGCGAACTTCAGCAGGCTCATCGTTCCAGTTCGTCATTTTGGATGATTCCTCTGTTGGTGTCGGTACTGTTTGTAGGCAACGCGACGCATAAGCATGTCATAAATTGCGGGACTGAGGCGCTTGAGCCGCCACCAGTAAGCCCCCTGAGGATGAGGTAGAATATGCAAGGCGTGCTGATCAACCGCTTCGACAATATGTTTGGCAATTGCATCGGCATTGAGCCGTGAGGATTGCATCAGGCGTTCTAGTTGTGAGGCTGCACCCGCGTCAGGGCAGCGTAGCGATTGTCCAAGTCCGGTTTTGAAAAAACTTGGACAGACAACACTGACCTCAATGCCCCAGGGAATCAGTTCGGCATGTAGGGTTTCACTCAGGCTGACAACAGCAGCTTTGCTGGCATTGTAGGCGGACATGCCGGGCAATGTGAGCAGACCGGCCAGCGACGCAATATTGACAATTTGACCGTGACCTTGATCTTTCATGATGCGGGCAGCCGCATGGCAGCCATGAACAACGCCCATCAGGTTGATGTCAAATACCCAGCGCCAATCATCAACGGGGACGGCATCCATGGCGCCGGCTACGGCAACACCAGCATTATTGATCAGGCGATTGAGGACGCCCCAGCGTTCAACGCAGGCATCCAGCAGGGATTGAACATCTTCAGGACGACGAACATCACAACTCCTGGCCAGAACCTCGAAGCCTTCCCGCTCAAAGGCTTCTGCGCCTTTTTGCAAGGCCGCACTATCAATATCGGCAAGGACGAGTCGATATCCCTTGCGGGCATGAACACGCGCCAGTTCAAGGCCAAGGCCTCGACCGGCTCCGGTTATAACCACCGTTTTTATGTTATTGAGCATGACGCTTGAGCTCCAGTTTGGCAATCAGCGCCCGGTGAACTTCATCAGGACCATCAGCGATTCTCAGTACTCGAGCGTAGGCATATAAGGCGGTTAGGGGTACATCTTCAGAAAGCCCTGCGCCGCCGAACATTTGAATAGCCTGGTCAATGATGGTTTGGGCAACGTTGGGTGCTACCACCTTAATCTGGGAGATTTCGCTCATGGCTGCCTTAACGCCAACGTGATCAATCATCCATGCTGCCTTCAGGGTGAGTAGTCGGGCCTGTTCGATGGCCATACGGGCATTCGCGATGATGTCGCGGTTGCCACCAAGATCAATGATGGGCCGGCCAAAGGCAATCCGCTGCTGTCCACGGGCAATCATCAGTTCCAGAGCCCGTTCGGCTGCCCCAATTGCTCGCATGCAGTGATGAATCCGACCCGGCCCCAAGCGCCCTTGAGCGATCTCGAAGCCTCGCCCGACTCCGGCAATCAGGTGATCTTGGGGAACACGTACCTGATCAAAGCGTACTTCGCCATGTCCAAACGGTGCATCATAGACCCCAAAGACGGGCAACATGCGTTTGATCTTCACCCCCGGACGATCAAGGGGAATCAGAACCATGCTGTGTTGCTGGTGTTTTGCAGCCTTAGGGTCACTAAGACCCATAAAGATGGCGACCTGGGCGTTAGGGTGACCAAGGCCGGAACTCCACCATTTCAGGCCATTGCATACGACTTCGTCACCCTCAAGATAGGCGGTTGCCTGCATATTGGTGGCATCGGAAGAAGCGACCTCAGGTTCCGTCATGCAGAACACGGAGCGTATCGTGCCATCCAGAAGTGGGGCTAACCAGCGCTCCTTCTGTTCGCGACTGCCATAGCGGTGTAGAACTTCCATATTTCCGGTGTCGGGCGCATTACAGTTGAAAACTTCCGGTGCAATCAGGGAGCGGCCACTTAATTCAGCGAGAGGAGCATATTCGAGGGTGCTCAGACCAGGGCCATGTTCCGGATCAGGCAGGAATAGATTCCACAGGCCAGCAGCCTTGGCTTTGGCTTTAAGCTCCTCCATGACCGGAGGCTGTACCCAGATGCTTGGGCTTTGGCGCAGGTACGCAAAGTATTCGGCTTCTGCAGGAATAATTTCATCACGCAAGAACGCCTCGACTTTGGCGATATAGGTCCGGGCACGCGGGGAAGCAGCAAAATCCATGGTGGTATCCTCTGGGTTATGGTCAGAGCATAAATGCTTCGCTATCATGTTTCGAATCAATAGTTTTTATGGATGATCATGAATCCCATGCATATGCATAAATCGGAACTGGCTTTGCTGCAGGTCTTTGATGCGATCTACCGGGAAGGATCCATTACCCGTGCCGCACGGGTACTCAATCTGACCCAGCCGGCTGTCAGTCATGCCCTGGCACGTCTGCGCCAACGCCTTCAGGATCCCTTGTTTACCCGTGCCGGCCATAAAATGATTCCCTCAGCTCGGGCCCGTCATATGGCCGCACAGGTTGCCTCGGCATTATCGACCTTACAGGCTGTGTGCCGGTCTGCGGATCACTTTGATCCTGGAACAGCGATCATGGAGTGGCGTATTGGCATGCGCGATGTCCTTGAGGCCCGTATTCTTCCTGATCTCTTGTATCTACTGCGTCGCCATGCACCGGGTTGTCGCCTCACCAGCATTCGCTTAGATCGCGGCCGGATGCAGGATCTTCTGGCGACCGATCAACTGGATCTGGTGATTGATGTTGTTCAGGATGTTGGCGAGGGTATTTGTCAGCAGGCTTTGCCCGATGAAGCCTTGGTTGTTGTGGCAGGACCTGGCTTTTCTTCTTTGCCCTGGCATCTTGATGCCTATGTTGGAGCGGGACACATACTGGTTTCGGGACGAAGACAAGGGCCTGGTCTTGAAGATCAGGCACTGACGCGTATCGGCAGGGAACGAAACATTGTGTTGCGATGCCAACATTATTATGCGGCTTGTCAGGTTGTGGCTGCTACCGACCTGCTTTTGACCATGCCACAACAATATGCTGAAGTTCTGAACCGTTATGGTCCCAACCGGCTGCTGACCTTGCCATTTCCCATGTCTGCCATGCACATGGCGATGTACTGGCATGAGCGACGCAGCACAGACGCCGGTCTGACCTGGTTAAGGCAGCAATTGTGGTCACAGATTCCCGGCGGTTCGATGCAGCCGCCATTGATCGGAAACCCACAATAAACCTTATAAAAATTGTGGTTAATTCTATACTCAAAGAGCAGGATTTTCTGTAAAGCGAGTGGAGGGATTCATCATGGTCGCACGATACACGCATCATCAGCATCATTGGCATGTACCCAAGGGGCCGAACATTTATTTCCTGGCTCTTGGCGGTTTTGCTGGAAGTCTTCTGGCGTTGATTTTTTTTGTTGTCGCCTGGCTGACTGCAGGTTCAGCCTACATACATGAGTTTGGTGGGATGGCTACTTTAGCAGGTATTCTGGCTGCACTTTTGGTATTTTCTGGATTAAGTATGATTGAAAAACCTTGATGTTAGGTTTGGAACAGGGTGGTGATTCGGGTGGCAATACCCTTGAGTCGCCACTCAGGATTTGCCAACGTCTTTAGCTGATTGACCAACCAGCAAGACGCCTGCAATCACCAGTACGGCACCAAGTATTTGCCACGAAGTGATCGGCTCCTTCAAGATCCATAGTCCAAGAAACATCGTGGCAACAGGGCCCGCACTGCCGATCAGGGCAGAACGCTGGCTACCAATGCGGGCGATTCCAGCGGTCAGTAAAAACACCGGCATGACCGTTGAGAAAAGAGCTGTAGCCAAGCCAAGCAGGAACACATGTTGATTAATATGCAGAACTTGGCTGCCTATCTGTCCAAATCCCTGGATCATAACCGCCAGGCTTGCAACCGTCAGGGTATAACCGGTAAATCGGGTAGAACCAAGGCGTTCAATCAGAGGTTGGCTACCCAGCAGATAACAGGCATAACTGAGCGAGGAGCCGGCAACCAACGCTAGGCCAACGCCCAGTGCATGGCTAGGCGCCAGATCGTGCAGAACCACCAGGCTAATTCCAGCATAACTCAGGATCAGGGCTATAATGGTGGTACGTTGCAGCGGCCTCTTGTTGAAATACCAGTCGAGAAGCACGACCAGGGTGGGGTAGAGAAAGAGGGTCAAGCGTTCCAGGCTGGCTGAGATGAACATCAGACCTTCGAAATCAAGAATGGATGAAAGATAGTAGCCTGCGACACCCAGCAATACGACGTGCAACCAGTCCTGACGATTCATGGCAGAATTTTTGTCATGTCTCAGGCTGAATCCGATGGCAATGAGAAAGAAAGGCAGGGACAGCAACATGCGCCAGAATACCAAGGTTAGGGCATCACAGTGCTGCTGATAGGCCAACTTGGCAAAAATTGACTTTGCAGAAAAACCAAACATGGAGAGTAGAACCAGAAGGGTTCCGCTCAGGTTGCTGCGACTGTGGGAAGAACTCATGCGTCACAGAAAAAGACATGGAAGTATCCGATTCTACCAGCTTTTGGGCCGAAAAGTGTTCTACTATTAAAAAATTTACACTAGAATCGCACTCCTTAAAGAAATGACAGCGTACAGAAGTTGAAGTAATGCACAAAAGTTGATGTGATCCAAAAGGGGCCTGTGGGGTGATAGCAGGTCGAGACTGATCGAGTGATGAGGGGTGACCATGCAGATAGGGATTCCGGCGGAAACCGCCGCAGCTGAGACCCGTGTTGCGGCGACGCCTGAGACGGTGCGCAAGTATGTAACGATGGGCTACAAAGTAGTGGTGCAGTCGAAGGCAGGCCTGTCATCGACCTACACCGATGCAGCTTATGTTGAGGCAGGCGCTGAGATCGCCGCAGACGCAGCCGCTGCCCTGCGCGATAGTGATATGGTTCTCAAAGTGGTTGCACCTGATGATCAGGAAACCAGTCTGATCAAGCAGGGAGCGATCGTGCTCGCTATTTATGCGCCTCATCAGAATCCATTTCTTGAACAATATGCCCAGCGACAGCTGACCTGTGTCGCCATGGAGCTTATTCCACGTATTACCCGTGCACAGAGTTCAGACGTTTTGTCGTCGCAAGCCAACGTGGCAGGCTACAAGGCGGTGCTCATGGC
>JAJZUM010000136.1 GCA_021848605.1 Pseudomonadota bacterium
TCTTGGCCAGGCACTGGTGCGAACGCCACCTCAAACCTTACGGGAAGGAGGCGTGATTGCTCAAGGCTATGATGCCGAACTCGATGAACTGCGCTCGATGGCGACCGACGCTGGCGACTACCTGCTGCAACTTGAAATCCAGGAACGAGAACGTTCGGGAATTCCCAATCTAAAAATTGGCTATAACCGGGTCAGCGGCTATTTTATTGAACTTTCCCGAGGACAGGCCGAACACGCCCCCGCACATTTTATCCGTCGCCAGACACTCAAAAACGCCGAACGATTCATTACTCCTGAACTAAAATCATTTGAAGATCGTGCCCTGTCTTCCAGCGCACGTGCCCTCGCCCGTGAAAAACAACTGTATGATGCACTTTTGGGCATGCTTCGACCTGATCTGCCTGTTTTGCAGGCCTGTGCAGATGCCCTTGCCGAACTCGATGTATTCTGCACTCTGGCCGTGCGTGCCGAGGAGCTTGGCTGGGTTTTTCCTGAACTGCATGATGAACCTGGTATCGACATTGAGGATGGACGCCACCCGGTCGTTGAGGCCGTTAACCGTGACCATTTTATTCCCAACAGCATCGCACTAGACCCTCTTGATCGCCGTCTCCTGGTCATTACCGGACCCAATATGGGAGGAAAATCGACATTCATGCGGCAAACGGCGCTGATCGTACTGCTGGCACACATCGGTAGCCCCGTTCCCGCCCGCAAAGCATGCATCGGCATGGTTGATCGGATTTTTACCCGTATTGGTTCAGCCGATGACCTGGCCGGTGGTCGATCCACGTTCATGGTTGAAATGACGGAAACGGCCACCATTTTGAACAATGCAACCGAACACAGCCTGGTTTTGATGGATGAAATCGGTCGAGGCACCAGCACCTTTGATGGCCTCAGCCTGGCATGGGCCAGTGCCATGCACCTGGCCAGCAATCTGCGCGCCTTGACACTTTTTGCCACCCATTACTTTGAACTTACCCAACTTCCCGAACATGCACCGGGGGTCAGCAATCTTCACGTGACAGCGGTTGAACATGGCGACCGCATCATCTTTATGCATCAGGTCCAGGAAGGGCCTGCCAGTCAGAGTTATGGTCTGGCGGTGGCCCAGCTGGCAGGTATTCCTCGTCATGTCATCGAAGCAGCACGCCACAAGCTGGCGGAACTTGAGCAGATGGAAGTTCATCGCCAACATATTCAAAGCGAATTCGAAAAGCCCGCCCAACTGGATCTTTTTCTCAGTGTTCCTTCCCTGGTTGAGGAAAAACTGCGCAGTATCAATCCTGATGAACTAAGTCCCAAACAAGCCCTGGAGCAGTTGTATCAATTGAAATCACTGCTGAACTAATATATCAAATACTCCTTTTCAGACACTGAAGCGGGAACACCCTTGGAGTTGCCCACACTCTATGCCATAATTGCCGCCTGTTGAGTTGGGGAGGAACAAGCATGACCTTTGTTGTAACGGAAAACTGCATCAAGTGCAAATACCAAGACTGTGTGGAAGTCTGTCCGGTTGATTGCTTCTACGAAGGTCCCAACTTTCTGGTCATCCATCCCGATGAATGCATTGACTGTGCTCTTTGCGAACCCGAATGTCCTGCCAATGCCATTTTCTCTGAAGATGAATTACCCGCCGATCAGAAGGAATTCATCCAGCTCAATGCCGAGCTTGCACAAATTTGGCCCAATATTACCGAAAAAGGCGAACAACCCAAAGACGCTGCGGACTGGGACGGCAAGCCCAACAAGCGACCATTGCTGGAGCGCTAACGTTTGAGCAAGGCGTAGCTCACCCGGGCTTGCGCCTTCTCACCATCAAGATCACGCACACGAACGTGGGTCTCAACCTTGCACCGACCACGCTTCATTAAAACTGCAAGTAAATCAGTTCGTTCCGAAGGCAATAAGGCAATTGCCTTGAAATCAGAACAAACGGGTTTCTGGTAGTGTATGTGAACATCAACAGCAGCAACCGCATAACTGTCCTCAAAAGTTTGCTCAAGCCAATAGCGCCAAAGCTCCCAACCCGTAACCTGAATGAGGGCAGAAAGACTGCCTGCAAAGGCTGTGCCCTTATCGTTGACATTGATCTGTAGGGGCGCACCAAGAATCAAGCCCTCATCCCATGCATCCAAAAGCTCAATTCCCATAAAACGAGTCACTGGAATGGCCTGATACATGGCCTCAATACGTGAATTCACAACCACTCCTCAATGAATGCCGCAGCATCAGGGCGGTCAGCACTTCGCGGTTTCTGACAAGCACCGGTATAGATAATCCCGGCAACATGCTCATGCAGATCAAGCCCCAGAGTCGCTCGCACGGCCGGATCTTCAGCCAAGGCACCGGTTCGCCATATCGATGACCAGCCATGAGCGTGCAGGGCAAGCATCAGATTCTGGGTTGCCGCCCCGGAACTTAGCCACTGTTCCCGTTCCGGGACCGGTACATCGGGCTGAATTTTGGCAATAGAGAAAACCAGAACAGGCGCCCGCAAAGGCTGCTGTGCCAAGCGATCAAGCTCGGCCTGGCTATACTCGGGATGCAGGCTCTTTTGTGAGGCACAGTACACGGCCGCAAGACGCTGCCGCGCTGAAGAACGCACCACAATAAAGCGCCATGGTCGCAAACATCGATGGTCGGGCGCACAAACAGCAGCCTGAACACAGGCGGTCAGTACCGCCTCATCCGGGCCATCACCCTCCAGAATCGGTTGAGAGACCCGATTCAGCATGCCTTCATACAAATTCATGAAACACAACCCATGCAGATACAAAACCAAGCCAAGGCAGACACAAATTGTTGCATTGTCATAAAAATCGCACACAATTTGCTACAGATCAATTTTTATAAATGACATTTGGCCATAATACCGTCACCCACAACACGTTCAAAGGTGTAACTATGAACAAAACAACTCTTGCGTCTTCATGGCGCTTGCTTGCTCTCCCCCTTGTCGGCGGCATGATGGTGCAGTCCGCCCATGCTGTGCCCAGTTTTGCACGCCAAACAGGCTTGGCATGCGAAGCATGTCATTCAATGTTCCCGGAACTGACACCTTTTGGTCGTCAATTCAAGTTAAATGGCTACACAATGACCGGTATTAAGCAGGTTGAAGCTAGCAGCAGCAATACTGGCTCAGGTGTCAAACTGAACCAGATTCCACCTCTTTCCGCAATGATTCAGACACAGATCACGAATGTGCGTGATAACAACATCAAAAACAAAGATGGTAGTGCCGCACAAGCCCAAGACAATATGTCATTCCCCAGGCAATTTAGTCTCTTTTATGCAGGGGAAATCTCAAGTCACATGGGCTCCATGCTACAAATTACAGGTGAAAATGGTGGAAGCATTAGCCAAGACAACTCAGAGGTTCGTTATGCAAATCAAACCATGCTGCTCGGGTCACCTGTAACATATGGTGTGACGCTGAACAACAGTCCGGGCATGGAGGATCTCTGGCAGGATACCCCAACTTGGGGCTATCCGTTCATTCACCCAAGTGGCACACCCGCTGGTGGCGCTAACTCAGCGAACGCATACATGGCTCACGGCCTTGGCGGTGCGGTTGCTGGACTTGGTTTGTACACCATGATCGACAATCATTACTATGCCGACTTCACGCTGTATCGTAGCACGTCAACCCAATCATGGACACTTACAAATCAAGCACCTGGGCAGTTTAATGGGTTAGCCCCCTACGGCCGACTGGCTTATCAAACCGATATCGGCAATGGTGACATTGAGATTGGTGGATGGTTTATGGCTGCCAACCTGACGAATCTGACAGGACCAAATAATACTGGGCTTGGATCACCTTCAGATCGCACCGTTGACCGTGCAGTCGACCTGCAGTATGAATTGCCGTTGGGAGATAATGAACTGGTTGTGCATAGTTACTATGTTCATGAATCAGACGATATGCGCTCCATGAACGCTGGCATGGCTTACCTGAATTCATTTAAACTTCAGGGTGAAATGCATTTCAATAACAAGCAGTCGGTTGGTCTGATGCTAACGCGCTCCACAGGCACGAATAATGACTCATCGTTCAATATCCAGAATGATGATATGCCTGTAAACCAGACAAATCTGCCTCCTAATGCGGCATTTATCAGTCCACAGAGTACTGCTTGGGTTCTGCAGTATAATGTTCTCCCTTGGGAAAACGTTCAGCTAGGCGCTCAATACTGGATGTTTACCAAATATAACGGAAATAGTGGCTTCAACTACAACAATGGTGATGCTCACGCCAATGATACGGCCATGCTCTACGGCTGGTTCTTGTTCTAATTTTTCCTAGAGTATAAACTAAGTAATGGAGGGGATTTCCCCTCCATTACTTTTTGCATTACCCAAGACCACAATGCCTAACCATAGTACTACCCTCAAGGTAGGATGACGATTTGTAAATATTTTCATATTGAGGACTGGAACTATGACAATCAACCGCTTATCAAGCATAATCTTTGGTTGTTGGCTTGTTGGCAACACAGTTACACACTATGTGTACGCAGAAGAATATGTTCCAAAATCTGAGTTTGATGCCTTGGAAAAACGCGTTGAACTGCTTGAAAAGGCTGTCAGTACCCCCATACCCACGACCAAAGCAACATCTTCAGATCGTTCTTCAGGTACAACAATGCCTGGACATTGGGTTATGGATGCACCTGATCAGCGCATTGAAAACTGGCAAGCCATTAAGTCAGGCATGAAACCCGAACAGGTCAAGGCACTGCTGGGATCGCCAAGCCAAGTCTTTAAAATAAATTGGGAAAATATCTGGTATTATCAAACCAATCGAGGCAACGGATCCGTTGTTTTCAATAACACCGGCTCGGTATCCCAAGTTCAAATTCCTCCGTTGTGATGATCAACGTTAAGGATCCATCATGAGTCACGCTGTTTCCGAATTTAAACCCTTGGCTATTGCGGTACTGACCGTTTCCGATACACGCAATTTTGAAAATGACACCTCTGGAGCCTATCTGGTCGAAGCTCTGACCCAGGCTGGACATCAACCAGTGGATCGCAGCCTGCTCAAGGATGACATCTATGCCCTGCGTGCCCAAGTATCCCAATGGATCGCCCGGGCTGATGTCGATGTTGTGCTTTGCACGGGAGGAACCGGGTTTTCGGGCCGAGACAGCACCCCCGAGGCGTTGACTCCCCTTTTTGACAAACGGATTGATGGCTTTGGTGAACTGTTCCGCCATTTTTCACTACAGGAAATTGGCACATCGACCATCCAGTCCCGGGCTGTTGCCGGACTGGCAAACAAGACACTGATTTTTTGCATGCCAGGTTCAACGGGCGCCTGCAAGACCGCCTGGGAACATATCCTGCACGAGCAACTCGATTGTCGTACCCGCCCGTGTAATTTTGTTGGATTACTCGCCTGAGGATCCGACCCGCCGCACCAATTCTCGCCATAGCGATCTCCCAACCAGCCGCACCTGAGTGCGGCGTTGCAGGCGTTTCAGACTGGTTTTCATCACTCCTTGGGTAAAGCAGGTCGGTTTGCTGTAGTCAATGCGCACATCCACCAGTACTGGCCGACCATCCCGAGCCTGTTCGATGGCTATATCCAGCGCTGAATCGATGCCTGATTGATCACCGATTGCCACATAGCCCGTACCAAGTGCGCGCGCCAAGGCCTCACGATCAATGCCAGGTAACCGGGTACAGGTCGACCTGCGGTAGGGGGATGCCTGCGCCTGGGCAATCTGGGCCAGTTCTCCATCGGCAAATACAACGACCATCACCCCCAGTCCCTCTTGGGCAGCGGTCAGAAGTTCCATACACGTCATATTGAAGGCGCCATCACCAACAATGGCCACAACCATGGACTGGGGATGTGCCAGCTTCACCCCTAAGGCTGCCGGAACGGCATATCCCATACAATTGAAATCCGTCGGAGAAATAAAATGACGAGGCTTGCGTATGGTCAATAGCTCAGCCGTCAAAAAGGTGTGATTGCCATCATCGGCCACGACATAGGCATCAGCATCCAGCCTCTGTTCCAAGGCTCGAAAAAACAGGTACGGATTGACCCGATCCTGACTGTCATGATCCAGCCAGCTCTGTATCAGTTGACTGCGCCCAATCGCAATCCGTTCACGCACCCGAAAACCATCCTGACGAGCCCCCACTTCCATCTGCCCCAACTGTTCATGGAGCACACGCAAGACCTGATGACTGTCTCCCTGAATAGTGACAGTTGCCGGGTAATTAGCATGAAAGACCTTCGGATTGATATCAACATGAATCAACTGCTTCGGTACCGGCATGCCATAGCTTCCCGTGGCGATTTCCCCAAAGCGAGTACCCACAGCCAGCAATACATCACAGTCCTGCATGACCTGGGCCGAGGGTACTGCATGCGGACCAAAACTCATACCGGCAAACAGGGGGTGATCGCCAGGGAAAGCAGAGAGCCCTTGCAGGGTCGTAGCGACCGGCGCCATCAACTGCTCCGCAATGGCAATGGCATGATCCGAGGCACCGACCGCACCCCAGCCCAGAAAAATTCCTGGCTTGCGGGCCTGTTTGAGCAACTCGGCAGCTTTGAGAATACCATGCCGGTCCAGTCTTGGCGCATTGGGAGTCTTGTACACCGGTAAATGGGACACATCACCTTCATCCAACTGGATATTAACCGGAATTTCAATATAGACAGGCCCTGGCTCACCCCCATGTGCCAGATCAAAAGCATTGTAGATGCGCTCAACGATTTCAGCATGTCGTGTGATCTTGAAGGTGGCCTTGCAAAGAGGAGCCATCAGCGCCTGGGCATTAAGATCATGCAACTGATAATGGTAAGAACTGTCGGTACGGACCCCTCCCGAGAGTACCAGCATGGGAATACCATCAAGGAACGCCTCGCCAATTCCGCTAGCAGCATGCGTCAATCCAGCCGCAGGCACCAACATCAGTGTTCCCGTCAAGGTACTGGTTCGGGACATGCCATCCGCCATGAAAGCCCCTGCTCCTTCATGGGTAACCAGCCACGGCCGAATCTGCCGGGAATCATGCAGCTCATCGTAGAGTTCCGTATTGTGAACCCCAGGAATACCAAAGGTAAATCGGGTGCCGATCTGCTCCAGTGCAAACCGAACCAACCAGGCTCCAGTCTTTTTCATCATCCTCAACGCGATACACCGCCAATCCAGCCGGTGCGGTCAGAACCAGAGATCTTCCACGACCTTGGCCCTTGTGGTTTACCTGCTCACGATCCTTTTTGACCACATACTCTACCAAGTGCTGCTGTCATCGACTCATAAACCCGATAGCAGAGCATACCCCTTCATGTCCAGGTGCTTCATATCCAGGTGACTGTCTGAATATTGCCGAGCGCATGCTCTCGCCCAAAAGCAACGAGTGCTTACAAGAACATCGAACTGGAAGATAAGTTTACTCCGACTGCGCGCTTTCAGCTACAACACTTGCTACTCATTCATGGGATAGAAGCTGCTGGCTCAAAGTAGCCGATTCTTTCTATAGCCGACGAAGTTGCTGACATGAAGATCCATTTATCCACTCTGAGCCGGTAAACACCGATCAACGTCAA
>JAJZUM010000137.1 GCA_021848605.1 Pseudomonadota bacterium
ATTCGCGATGCCAATACGGCTCGTATGGCCGCTACGCTGAGTATTCTCAGTCAGAGCGGGGTGCCGTTGGTTGACGGGCTGCGTATCTGTGTCAATGTCATGACCAACGGTATGTTACGCCAGGCAGTGCAGGCTGCTGCTGTTGCGGTTACCGAGGGGGGAAGTCTGGCACGAGCTCTGGAGCAAAGTGGTCGATTTTCGCCGATGATGGTGCAGATGATTGCCAGTGGCGAGCAATCAGGTGATCTCGATGCGATGCTGCACCGCGCAGCGACCATGCAGGAACGCGAATTGGCCAGTCTGATTTCGACGCTGGTCGGGCTTTTTGAGCCCATGATGCTGCTTTTAATGGCTGGTGTGGTGTTGATCATCGTGCTGGCGATCATGTTGCCGATTGTCAGCATGAATAATCTGGTTCATGGTTGATTACGATGTTGATGAGGATGTTAGAAATGAGGAATATGAGGATCAGTCGTCAGCGCGCTGGGGGCTTTACCCTGATTGAAGTGATGGTCGTGGTTGTTATTCTCGGGATTCTTGCCGCTATTATCGTTCCCAATGTGGTGGGCAAGGATGAAAAGGCCCGCGTTGAGGCCACCAAGGATAGTCTGCATTCAATTGCCAGTGCCCTTGAAATGTACAAACTGGACAATCATCGCTATCCGACGACCCAGGAAGGATTGCAGGCATTGGTAACCCGTCCGGCCAGCGCAAGTAATTGGGCTGCGGGTGGCTATCTGAAAAGTATGCCCAAGGACTCATGGGGTAATGATTTTCAGTATGTGAGTCCCGGGCCCAATGGCAAGCCCTTTGATCTTTATTCGCTTGGTGCCGACGGTCAGGAAGGTGGGGATGGCGACAACGCCGATATCCACGCTGAATAATCGGGGATTTACCTTGCTGGAAGTGCTGATGGTGGTGCTGATCATCGGCATATTGACGGCAGTCGTGGTGCTCAGCCTCAATCTGGATGGTGGCACACATCAATTATCAGAAAGTGCTGAGCGTATTGCCAACAGCCTGGATCTGGCCGAGGACGAGGCTGTGGCACGTCAGGAAGTCTGGGGCATCGCGTTAACCGGCCATGCCCTTGAGTTCAGGCACTGGCAGGATGGGCCTAATCCACAGTGGAAAGCCAGTCCACGTACCTGGTTGGACCCGGTCCTGCAACTTCCGCAAGGTATGAGCGTCGCCGTTGATCAGGTTAAGGACACTCCGGCCGCGCCGTCAGGACTTAAACTTGATAATGCATTTCAGCCTGATGTGGTGCTTCTACCAACCGGTATCGCTACGCCGGTTGTCTTGCGCTTAAGTATGGACTCCCATCCTGAACTTGAGCGATGGATCCGCCTTGATGCCCTCGGGCGCGTTGATATTCTGGAAGAGGCTCCGCATGCATCGGCACCGTAAGCGCGGCTTTACCTTGCTGGAAGTCCTTGTGGCGATGGCGATTCTCAGCATTTCTGCACTGGCTCTACTTAATGCGGCGCGAAATGAACTTTCGTCTGTTGACAGCCTGCGCGAACGAACCTTGGCTTGGCTTGTTGCCCAAAACCGTCTGACGGAGTGGCAACTTGGTGGTGAGGTTCCTGATAACGGTAGCAGTGATCAGGATGTGCATCTCGGTGGCCAGGTATGGACTGCGCGTTCCAGCTTTGCCCCCACGCCAGCACCTTCGGTACGGCGTGTTGATGTTTCAGTGGGACCCAAGGCTGATTTTCTCGGAACTTTTCAGCCGGAGTTGACTCTGACGGGGTATGTGCACTTGCTGGCTCAGGGAGGTGCCAATGTCGCCTCGCCATGAAGGTTTTACCTTGCTCGAGTTGCTGGTTGCGATGGCAATCATGGCCTTGATTGGCCTGTTGTCCTGGCAGGTATTGAGTACGGTGGTCCGGGCGCGTGAGCGCAGTGCTGATCATCTGGAACAGATTGATCATTTGCAACGGGCTTTGGTATTGATGCGTCAGGATCTGGAACAGGCCGTGCAGCGCCCCGTGTCGGATGCTCAGGGAACCCCGCTGTCCCCCTTACTTTCGATTGCTGCGACGGCAGGCCAGGGGGTCGGGTTGGAGTGGACCCGGGCAGGTTGGCTTAATCCCATGCAGGAGCCGCGCAGTGATCTGCTGCGGGTACGTTATGAGATGGTCGGTGATGAGTTGCATCGCTACTCATGGGTCTATCTGGATCAGGCCCCTGGAAGTCAGCCTGAAGACCTGGTGTTACTTCGCCATGTGTCGAAACTGCAAATTCACTATCTCGACGCCTCGGACCAATGGCAGACCAGTTGGCCAGAACCGGCAGCCATCCAGAAACCGCCCTTTCAGCAGCCACTTCCCAGCGCGATTGACCTGCGCATGGATACCGTAGAGTTTGGCCCGATTCGTCTGCTGGTTATGTTGCCGGCAGGCTGGGAGACCGGCAATGTTCCCTAGAACAGGGTGGCGGCAGACTTTTCGGCAGAGGGGCGTGGCCCTGATCACCGTCATGATGGTGGTTGCTGTGGCTACAGCGGTCAGTACGTTGATGATGGTGCGGGAACAACGGGCAATCGCGCGAACATCAAGTATGCTTCATGGTAGCCAGACAGAGCAATACAACTATGCGGCCGAGGATTTCGCCATGGAGCTTTTGGCTGAAGATGCACGCAATGATGCTTCTTCCGGGCATGGTGCTGTGGATAGCCTGTTTGAACTCTGGGCAACCCAGTGGCCTCCATTCCCTGTCAATGGAGGTACGGTTCGGGCCCGGATTACCGATGAGCAGGGTTTGTTCAACCTCAATGACCTGATTACCGATAACGGACAACCCGATCCCAACTTCTCGGCCGTGTTTCAGAATATGCTTCAGTCCTTGCAGTTGCCGCCGGGACTGCTCCCAGCCATTATCGACTGGCTGGATCCTGATAATGATCCACAAGGTCCCTTGGGTGCTGAATCCGATTGGTACCTGCATCAGAATCCACCTTATCGGGCTGCCAATACGTACATGGCATCCGTTTCCGAGTTGCGAATGATTCGGGGTATGACCCCGCAATATTATGCCCGATTGAGTCCTCTGGTCACGGTGCTTCCTCGAGGTACACTGATTAATGTCAATACGGTCGATCCGCGTGTGCTGGCTGCCATGATTCCTGGTCTAAGTCCTGAACAGGCCGCAAGTATTCAGGCAGCGGGTGCTCCTACGGGCTATCAAAGGGTGGATGCTTTTCTCAGTCAGCCTAGTATTGCGGCACTGCCGCAGGCCCAGCTTGATCAGCTCGCTGCTGTGCTGACGATCAATAGCAGTTACTTTCGGGTGGTGAGCCAGGTTGATATCGATCAGCACCGGACTGTGCTACGCTCTGTCATAAAGCGTATTTCGGCGAGTAACCTGCAGGTCGTTAGCAGGGAACGTATCCTGCCCATGTTGCAGTCAACGGCAGAACCTTTAACCACGCAGCCGAATCCGATTTCGGCTGAGAACATGCAATCGATGGAGAATGCTTTTAATGCCCCTGTTTCTTCGACCAAGCCAGCTCAACAGCCTTGAAAACTGGGATGTCTGGTCCAGTAACACGGAGATGGCTCCCATTCATGAAGCCAGTCTGAGTGTGCTCCATGATGCCCGTACCGGTTGGGGGGAGGATACAGTTGCCCTGCTGGTGCCGATGCGTCATGTTCTGTGTGCCCGTCTTGAGATCAGTGCCCAGCAATACCGGCAAGCACGCCAGGGCGTTGCATTTCTCCTTGAGGAATGGCTTAGTGATGATCTCGACCGGATGCATTGTATTGTGGGTCGTCGAGATGCTCAGGGACATGTCACTGTGCTGGCGGTTCAGAAGGAGTGGCTGGAGCGGGCTCTGGAAGCATTGGCAGCGAGCGGTATCGAGCCCGATCTCGTTCTGGCTGATGCTCATATGCTACCCGAACCTGCTCAAGGAGTGATCGGAGTCTGGCGCTCGGGTTCTGACCTGTTGTTGCGTTGGCAAGGCCAGCAGGTTGGTGGCTGTGAAGTGGATGCCCGGGATTTTCTCCAGCAGGAAGCAGAACGCCAGCAGCTTCAACTGGAAGAACATACGCTGGATTGGCAGCAGCTGGTGCAGTCAGTGTCATGGCAAAACCTGCAGCGTCTGGGGCTCAATTTTTTGCAGGGGCCCTTCAAGCCCAAAAAGGCCGAACGAGGAATTCCTGCCCAATGGCGTCCTGTTCTTGCCTTTGTGGCAGCGGCTGTTTTTGTCAGTCTGCTCAATCAACTGTCCATGATTGTCCGCGAACGCTCCGAGCAGCATCTGCTTGAACAGCAGGTGGAACAGTCTTATCGCACCCTGTTCCCGGATGAACAGCGTATTGTCAATCTGCGTGTTCAGATCGAGTCCCACCTTGATGCATTGCCCGGAGCAAATCAAGGAACAATCCGGCGTCTGAACGATCTGGCCGGAACGGCCCATGATCTTGGTGTGCCCTCGCCGCAGCATCTGGCCTATCAGTCGGGTCATGGTTTTGATCTGGATGTGGCTACCGATGTTGATCACGCCAATCGTTGGGTTGCTGCTTTACAGACCCGTGGCTATCAGGTTCAGTCTAGTACCAGCGGTAATTTGCAACATCTGCATGTTGAGTGGTCAAAATGAATGAATGGTTGAATCAGTGGCAACAGCGTTGGGCTGGGATGCCCGAGCGGGAACAGCGTGCTTTGGCAGTCCTTTTGGTGGTTGTGCCATTATTTCTGTTCTATGAAGTGGTCTTCATGCCGGCACTGCACTGGAAACAACAGTTGCATCAGCGTTTGCAAGCCACCGAGAAACTCAGCGCATTTTTGCAGCAGCATGAGCAGGATCTGCAACGGGCCAGTCAGTTTGAGCATATGGCTGCACAGCCCTTGCCAGCATTGATGCAGCAGGCGGCCATGATGACGGGGATGCCGGCACCCTCATCGATGGCGCAGACGGGAAGTCAGGTTCAAGTACAATTTGCCACGGTGGCTTTCAATACACTGGCAGCTTATCTTGATCAGCTGGAACAACGAGGCGTCACCCTGGAGACCCTGGATCTTGCTGCTATACCCTCCCAGGCGGGTAAAGTTCATGCCGCACTGGTCCTGGCAGCACGCCAGTCGGGATGAGCCATGACCACCCTGCGGAATAATGCCGTCAGGGATTGGGTTTAAACCAGGAGATTCGTTATAATCGTGCTTTGATCTTATCAGGATATCTTACATCATGGGCTCGGTTTCAAAAGTTGTTCTGGCTTATTCAGGTGGCTTGGATACATCGATTATCCTCAAATGGTTGCAGGAAGAGTATGGGTGTGAGGTTGTAACGTTTACGGCTGATATCGGACAGGGCGAAGAGCTCGAGCCTGCCCGTGCCAAAGCACAGGCCATGGGTGTGAAGCAGATCTACATTGACGACCTGCGCGAAGAGTTTGTTCGGGATTTTGTTTTTCCTATGTTTAGAGCCAATGCCCTGTATGAGGGTGAGTATCTGCTGGGTACCTCGATTGCACGTCCCTTGATTGCCAAGCGTCTGGTCGAAATTGCCCGGGAAACCGGTGCTGATGCCGTGGCGCATGGTGCTACGGGCAAAGGCAATGATCAGGTTCGCTTTGAGTTGGGCGCCTATGCCCTTGAACCTGGGCTTCGGGTTATTGCACCCTGGCGTGAATGGACTCTGAACTCGCGTGAAGCCCTGATGGAGTATGCGCGCGCTCACGCCATCCCTATTGATTTCAGTGCGGCTGGCAAAAAGAGTCCCTACTCGATGGATGCTAACCTGTTGCATATCTCCTACGAGGGTGGTGGACTGGAAGATCCGTGGTGGGAGCCTGAGGAGAGCATGTGGCGTTGGACGCGTGCACCTGAGCAGGCACCTGACCAGCCAGAATATCTGGAAATCACCTTCGCCGCAGGTGATCCTGTCGCCATCAATGGTGAAACCCTGAGTCCGGCAGCGCTGCTGGCCTTGCTTAATCGTAAGGGCGGTGAGCATGGTATTGGACGCCTGGACCTGGTCGAAAACCGCTATGTGGGTATGAAAAGCCGTGGTGCCTATGAAACCCCGGGTGGAACCATTCTGCTCAAAGCACATCGTGCCATCGAGTCGATTACGCTGGATCGTGGCGTGGCCCATCTGAAAGACGAGCTCATGCCGCGTTATGCAGAACTTGTATACAACGGTTACTGGTGGAGTCCCGAGCGCCTCATGCTGCAAACGATGATGGATGCTTCCCAGCAATATGTGAATGGCGTAGTGAACCTGAAACTCTACAAGGGCCAAGTCACCGTTGCTGGACGCAAATCTGATGATTCCCTGTTTGATGCCCGTATTGCTACGTTTGAGGATGATCGCGGTGCGTACAATCAGAAAGATGCCGAAGGCTTTATCCGTTTGAATGGTCTGCGCTTGCGGATTGGTGCATCGAAAGGACGCCCGATGGGTGCTTGAGCATTGTTTGACGTGACGTTCTAAGCTTGGCTGTGCCTAAGGGTTCGGGAAAAAAACATGCTGATTCTTTTGTCTCCGGCCAAAAGCCTGGATTACAACCACAAAGCAACGGATGTGGCAACCACTGAGCCCTATTTCATGGATCAGGCAGCGCAGCTGATCGATCTGCTGCGCTCCTTGTCGCTGGAAGAAGTGGCGCGGCTGATGGATCTGAGTGACAAACTGGCCGCATTGAATGTTGCCCGTTATGTGGCCTGGAAACGTTATCCCGAGGCTGTCGATGTGCGTGCTGCGGCGTTGGCCTTTAATGGTGATGTTTATGAGGGGCTTATGGCGGCCGACTGGGATGCCCTGATCTGGGAGCGGGCACAGCAGCAACTGCGTATGCTTTCAGGACTCTATGGTCTATTGCGACCTAAGGATGCCCTGCAGCCCTATCGCCTTGAAATGGGGACAACATTACCCAATCCTCGCGGTAAGGATCTTTATGCGTTCTGGCAACCCATCTTGCAAGACCTGTTGCCGGCGGAAGTCGAAGCAGCCGGGGGTATGTGTGTCAATCTGGCTTCACGGGAATACAGCCAGGCTGCCGAGCCCGCTCTGAGGGTTATAAAGGTGGTGAGTCCCCAGTTTCTGGATCAACGACAAGGCAAAGCAAAAATAATCAGTTTTTATGCCAAAAAGGCGCGAGGGCGAATGGCCGACTGGATCTTGCGGCATCAACCACAATCGATTGAGGATCTGCAGCAATTTGACCTAGATGGCTATCAGTTCAGTGCGACTCATTCCCGCCCGGGGCAGCCTGCATTTGTGCGTACGCAAGTGTGAAGGGCAGGTGATTTGCCGGATGGAGCGATCTGTGCGGACACAAGGCGACCTGAGTTTGTGAATATCTGGATTTTTTGGGTATTCGTAATTGATCGTTGAAACGAGGTTAAAGCTCACCAGCCTCGATCATGCGGGTCTTGACACATAACCCCATCATACGGACGCTATACTGG
>JAJZUM010000138.1 GCA_021848605.1 Pseudomonadota bacterium
ACCCAGCCTGGTCATCCCTGGCAGAACGGAAGGGTTGAACGCTTGTTTGGTACCCTGAAAGAAAAACTCGATCAACTGGAAGTACCCCACTTCAGCAGCCTGCAATGCGCTCTGGCTGAATTCCAGTTCTGGTACAATCAAGTCCGCCCCCATCAACATCTGGATGGCTGGACGCCACGGGATGCATGGCAAGGTCGTGATCCTTATCTGTGCATACCAAAGTCCGTGCAATTTTTCTCGGCATGGGACGGTCTGCTGACAGGGTATGACATCAGTCGGTAGCCGTCTGGAACTGATTGGCTTCATGGCATCGGGCCGTTGTCCGCACTCTGTCATGGCTGATGATTGCCAAAAGCATAAAAACAGAGCGTGAATGTCAAAAACTTGAGTCTGGCAGTCCTGATTTTCGAATCAACTGATTATTTATTCGACAAGATGACAGCCAATCTTATCAAAAACGAGCCCGTTGATCAGCAAGAATAGTATTGCGGACATACGGACGGGGCACCGCGCTGACTTTGATCAAATGCTTATTTTTTCATATCAAGAACAAGTCGAGGTTGCGCATCATGACCACAAACAATAAACCCGAATAAACTGACATCGCTGATTTGGCCATGCAGAACCTTGGTAAAGCACAGACAGATTTAGCTGTATGCCTTAAACTCAGAAAACGGGTGGCTGAATTGGAAGATCAAACCCGTCGCCCAGCAAATTAACATGGCTGATCCGAATCGTATTGCTTGAAAAGGAGGATGGAGATTGAATTGCCCAGCAAACTAGGGCACATTGTGACTGAGTTGTCTGATGTCGGAAATTTCCACGAACCATGATGAATTTTTGCAACGAATGTGGTGGTCCCATACTTTTTGGTCCCGTTGACGGCGACCATGCACCGCGACATGTCTGTACCCGTTGCGGGTACATTCATTATCTCAATCCCAAAATTGTTTGTGGTTGTCTTGCCATTTGGCACGACCAGGTACTTCTTTGCCGCCGGGCCATTGAACCACGGGCCGGATTCTGGACACTGCCAGCAGGTTTTATGGAAAATGGCGAGACAACACTTGAAGGCGCCGTTCGGGAAACCCGCGAGGAAGCAAGAGCAGATATTGAGGTCGAAGGTCTTTATTGTCTCTTCAATATTCCACACATCAACCAGGTTTATATGATGTTTAAGGGGACTCTGATCGCAGGGCGGCATGCAGCTGGTGACGAGACGCTTGAAACGGGTCTGTACCGGGAAGATCAGATTCCCTGGCACGACTTGGCATTTCCTGTCGTACGCAAAACGCTTAAACATTATTTCGAGGATCGAATAACGGGTTCATTTCCATTTCGCATGATTGATCTGCGCCATCCCATTCCCTGAAGACTAAGCGCTAAAAAGAAAACCGCGCCTTTGTAAGCAAAAGCGCGGCTCAGTAACACAGGGGAAACCCGGATGGGTTCCCCTTGGTGCATGATTACATCATGCCACCCATACCACCCATGCCACCCATATCTGGAGCAGCTGAAGCTGGCTTGTCTTCGGGCAACTCGGTAATCATCGCTTCCGTTGTCAGCATCATGCCGGCCACAGAGGATGCGTTCTGCAAAGCAGTGAAGGTTACCTTGGCTGGGTCAAGAATACCCATTTCAAGCATGTCACCATAGACACTTGTTGCTGCATTGTAACCAAAATTACCCTTGGCTTCCAAAACCTTGCTCAGCACGACCGAAGCTTCTTCACCCGCATTGGTCACGATCTGACGCAGCGGTGATTCCAGTGCCTTACGCAGAATCTTGATACCGGCGTCCTGATCAGGGTTAGCACCCTGCAGGTTATCCAGAGAAGCAATGGCACGAACAAGTGCTGTACCACCGCCAGGAACAACACCGGCTTCAACTGCAGCACGGGTCGCATGCAAGGCATCGTCAACACGGTCTTTCTTTTCTTTGAGTTCGACTTCAGTTGCAGCACCAACTTTGATCACCGCAACGCCACCTGCCAGCTTCGCAACACGCTCCTGCAGTTTTTCGCGATCATAGTCGGAAGTTGCTTCTTCAATCTGTACCCGAATCTGCTTGACACGAGCGTCGATATCTTCTTTGCGACCCGCACCATCGATAATGGTGGTATTTTCCTTGGCAACCACAATCTTTTTGGCGCTACCGAGGTCACTCAGACCAGCCTGCTCGAGGCTAAGACCAACTTCTTCAGAAATAACTGTTGCACCCGTCAGGATAGCGATATCCTGCAACATGGCTTTGCGACGGTCACCAAAGCCAGGAGCCTTGACGGCGCACAGCTTGACAATACCACGCATGCTGTTGACAACAAGAGTTGCCAGTGCTTCGCCTTCAACATCTTCGGCAACCAGCAACAGTGGCTTGCCCGATTTGGCTACAGCTTCCAGAACCGGAATCATCTCGCGAACGTTGGAAATTTTCTTGTCGACCAAAAGAATGAACGGGCTATCCAGTTCAGCCGTCATAGTATCTTGCTTGTTGGCAAAATACGGGCTGATATAACCACGGTCAAACTGCATGCCTTCGACAACATCAAGGGTATCTTCAAAACCACTACCTTCTTCAACGGTAATGACCCCTTCTTTGCCGACTTTTTCCATCGCTTCGGCAATACGTTCACCGATGCTGGTGTCAGAGTTTGCAGAGATTGAACCCACTTGCGCGATCGAACGGGAATCACTGCACGCAACAGCTGAAGCCTTGATGGCTTCAACAGCAACCTGAGTTGCCTTGTCGATACCACGCTTGAGGTCCATGGGGTTCATACCAGCTGCAACAGCCTTCATACCTTCGTTCAGAATTGACTGAGCAAGCACTGTTGCTGTTGTGGTACCGTCGCCGGCGACATCAGCAGTCTTAGAAGCAACTTCCTTGACCAGTTGGGCGCCCATGTTTTCAAATTTATCTTTGAGCTGAATTTCCTTGGCTACAGAAACACCATCCTTAGTGATGGATGGTGCGCCAAAGGACTTGTCAATCACGACATTACGCCCCTTAGGACCCAAAGTTACCTTTACAGCGTCGGCCAGAACATTAACACCAGCAATCATTTTGGCACGAGCGGAATCACCGAATTTTACGTCTTTAGCTGCCATTTTAAACCTCTTTGACTGTTCGAATCGAAACGGAATCAGGCTTCCAGAATCGCAAAAATCTCGCTTTCTTTCATAATCAGATATTCTTGGCCATCAATCTTGACGGTCGAGCCGGAATACTGACCAAATAACACTTTGTCGCCCGCCTTAACATCAAGAGGACGCAACTCACCATTTTCAAGGGAAACACCCTTACCCACAGCAATAACTTCGCCTTGGGATGGTTTTTCAGCAGCATTGCCTGGCAACAAAATACCACCGGCAGTCTTGGACTCTTCGTCGACGCGACGAATAACGACGCGATCATGCAGGGGACGCATCTTCATCGTGTTCTCTCCCATAACAGTTCATTAAACCAAAGTTCCAATTGCTCCGGCACTTTACACCGGAAAAATTCCGCAGCAGCGTTTTGTATTCTCCTGCGGCTGTAAGGCAAAATGGGGCTAGGGTATTTTTTTTCAAGAGAGATTCAACAAATTATCTGGAAAATTATCACTCAATTGTTTTTTTAAGGCAGCCACGCTGGCTACTGGGGTTTGCCAGGGGATCCTCTGAACGAGGTTATCAACACGAACATCCATGCCCCAAGCATCAAAGCCGATTGCATGCGCTACGCCTTTGCCGGCAATCCAGAGTAGAAATTCTTCTTCCTCATCCCGATCTGGGATCCATATGCCTGACTGCCAAGACATCCAAAGCGCCCGACCGAATCCACCGATCCAACGCCCCTCCATGGGAACAAGGCGATAGAAATCAAAATTGAGTTGTTGATGAAACATCTGCATTTCTGGGAAGTAGCGATCAAAACGCGCACTGACGGTTGAACGGCACTTATCCTCTACCCGCTGCGCCTGTGCCTGCCATGACATTCGAGGTGATTCGAGTCGCTGGTCAGGCATACCAACCATAAAAGAGCAACGTGGATCTTTGATGATATGCTGGGTATGCTCGGCGATCGATGCAATCAGAACCGTAGGCAGACCCTCCGAAGCCATGATATAAGTACACAAGGAAACATAAGGGTATCCTGGGTGTCGCAGTGACCAAGTACCTAGTTGCAGGATATGCTGACTGCACATTAACTGCTGCATCCCGTTCAGGTCTTTTTGTGTCATGAAAAAATCCTCTGACCGTACATTGATGGATAACTGGCCCGCCATTTTGTGGCAAACCCTGGAGGCTGTTCCTCTTGGTGCATGCATCAGCTATGGTGAACTGGCTGCACGCTCCGGAAGACCGGGTTATGCTCGGGGAACGGCGCGCCATCTTGCCCAATGTCCCGACCACCTGCCCTGGTGGCGCGTTGTAGGTTCCAGACAGACGATTCGTCTGCGAGGTTCAGCAGGACTGCTGCAGCGCGCTCGACTGATTGAGGAAGGCTGGTTGATTCAAGGCAATCGACTTTACCATGCCGAATCATCCTGAGGATATCCCGTTGACAATTCTGCCCCGTTACCGAAATTTGCTGATCTGTATGTTGAGCGGCTTCACCTCAGGATTACCTTTCTTTCTACTGGTATCCCTACTGCCTGCATGGCTACGCAGTATGCACCTCAGCTTAACCCTAATCGGCCTTTCCAATCTCATGCTCCTACCCTACACGCTGAAAGTACTCTGGTCGCCATGGCTGGATCAGATCAACCCGGTCCAACTCGGCCGAAGACGTGGCTGGATCATCGTCACCACGATCCTGCTGTTTGCAGCGTTCAATGCCTTAGGCTCGAGCAACGGCACGTCACTTCTGTTCATGGGCACTTGGATTCTGATCATTAGTCTTCTCAGTGCCAGCCTCGATACCGTTCTCGATGCGCTGCGGCGTGAGATTTTGCCTGACCAGGAGTTGGGTCTCGGCACGAGCTTGCATGTCAACGCATATAAAATCGCCGGCTTGATTCCCGGGGCATTAGCTCTTGTGCTTTCTGACCACCTTTCCTGGTCTCTGGTTTTTCTAGTCTGTAGCCTGTTCCTCATTCCGGGCCTGATCATGGGGATACTGCTTCAAGAACCTGGTTTAGCACTGCCGCACCGTCATCAAGCGCATACATTTTGGCAACCCCTCCAGGAATTCATGAACCGTCAGGGTTGTCGCAATACAATCTATATATTGTGTTTTATCATGGCGTATAAGCTTGGCGATGGCTTAGCAACCACTTTGGCAACTCCTTTTTATATTGATCTGGGATTCAGCCGGACAACCATCGGTCTGGTTGCCAAAGAAGCCGGTCTATCCGCGAGTGTTTTGGGTGGGTTACTCGGCGGTTTGTTGATGCTTCGTTGGTCCATAAAGAAAGCACTCGTGATTTTTGGTGTTCTGCAATCATGCTCAATTCCGGGATTTTGGGCTCTAAGTCTGATGACTCATCCGAACATATCTTGCCTGGCGGTAACCGTTGCCATGGAAGCTTTCTCAGTGGGCCTTGGTACTACCGCGCTGATTGCCTATATGGCGCAAGCAACAAGCCGCCTTTACAGTGCCAGCCAGTTTGCGCTCCTCACCTCGGCCGCGGCATTACCCCGAACACTGGTCAATGCTTCAAGCGGCTGGTTGGCACATCAACTTGGCTGGAGTTCATTTTTTCAACTTTGCTGGCTTCTTAGCATTCCAGGACTGCTTCTGATTCATCACCTCCCGGTTCATAATCCGCAGCACACAGACTGATGGCTAGTCCTGAAGAGTTTGCTACACTCAGTCAACCTAACGAGGAAAATTGTTTCATGCCTAATCCAGACATCTCCATTCTGATCGTGGATGATGCTAAGTTCTCCAACATCATGATCCATCGCCTGCTCAAGTCGGCAGGGTATACCGACATTCGTCAGGCCACCACATCTCGGGATGCACTTCGTCTCATCGAACAAAGACCAGCACATATCCTGCTCGCTGATTGGCTCATGCCCGAAATGGATGGTCTTGCCCTGACCCAGGCCGTTCGTCAGATTGACGAAGCCTCGAATCATTTTACCTACATCATCCTGCTAACCGCCCGTGAGGGCCAGGACGTACTACTGAATGCATTTGAACAGGGTGTTGATGACTTTATCAATAAGGCCTTGATGACCGAACAGTTGCTTGCCCGATTGGGGGCTGCCGAAAGAACTAGCAGCATGCAGAACCGATTGCTCCACGACTATCAATCCCTGCTGGACATCAACACCAAACTCAAGGAACTCAGTTCAGTCGACCCACTGACTGGACTCGGCAACCGTAGCCTGGCCCAACGCCGTCTCGATGAAACGGTTCGACACTGCAATGCCCGTGGTGGTGCCTGCTGCTATTTGCTCATTTCGCTTAACAATATGGATCAACTTAGAAAAAACCATGATTCCAAAGTCATGGGACAGTTGTTGATCGGCATCGCCCGCCGATTACGGCAACTGGTACGCCCCTTAGATGAGGTTGCCAGGATTGCTCCCAACCAGATTGCCATAATTAACATTCAACCGACGATTCAATCGTGTACCCCTGCCACCTTTCAGCGTATTTTGGACGGTGTCAATCTCAAGGCTTATAAAACGAGTTCCGGATTCATTTCTGTAAAAGCCAGCATGAGCATGGTGATTTATGTGTGCAGTGAAGAGTCACCGTCCGCTGAAACGCTGATGCAACTTGCGCAAAGCCGGATGGAGGAAGCACAAAAAAGCGGAGCTATTGCCCACAGCATTTGGAAACCCATGTACTGAACGGTCGAAAAAACGCCAAATATGTAACGAAGCGTTACTACTCTTTGCGCTTCCATGGCAGACACCTAAACTCCAGCCATGAAACAGAAAATACCGCTAGTACTTGCAGACAGTCTTTATTATTTTCGGGGCAATCTGGATCGGGCTATGCCCGTTGATGATTCCAGTGTCCTCGTGATTGAGTCATGCCTGCAAACTGCCATTGATCGTGGTCATTGTTCGCTACTTGCTTACTGTATTCTGCCATCATCCTTTCATCTGGCCCTGCGTACCAGCAATCGCGGACTAGGTATTTTTAGTATGGCTCTTCAGGTCGCCTTGCAAAACTCGTCTACTCCACCCATGCGTATGGCTCATTGCCACAGCATCTGGGTGGATGAACGCCTCTACCTGAAGGCACTGATTCATTACATTCACTACATACCCGAACATATTGACAGTAGGCTTCGTTATGATCGCTATCGTGCCAGTAGCCATGCTTGCTATGTACACTCGAGCACGTTTTCCTGGATAGCCACCGATCGGCTTGCTCAGCAATTGAAGCGACAAGGACTGGATTACATCACGATGATGCAATCGCCACCCGAACACGACCCTGCATTACAATCGGGCAATCATC
>JAJZUM010000139.1 GCA_021848605.1 Pseudomonadota bacterium
CTGTGGAACGAATTGTGTCCGTTGAGCAGGATATGCCGCCACGCCGCCGGCGAGATCTGCGTGATCAACGACAGCGCCTTGGCATTGCCGCTCGCCTCGAACTTGGTCAGCAGTCGCGACAGGATAGCTGAATTGTAATAGATGATGGCGTTGGCAATCAGGCGCGCGCGCACTGGTTGCTGATTTCGATCTCAAGGTCGGTACCTTCCGGTCAGCTCCTTCTTCCCGCCGACCTGAGCGATGGTCGAGCGTAGCTGGTGGTAGGACTTGATGCGGTTCTGCGAGCGGTGAACGTTTCGCTCAAGTTGCGGATCCCCCCGGTAGCGCAGCGTATACGGATTTTTAGGACTTATAACCTGACAAAGGTAGGGCTAACCGTAGATGTCGCAAAACAGATGTTTTCCGACACCCAACATCAACACCGACTTCACAGGGCTGACGGAATTTTCGGCGGTTCCGGCGTACAACAACCTATTGCGAATGCAAAAACTCGGTGACTTGAAATCATTCAAAAATGATCACACATATGGCCTGATGCATTGACCATATGTGTGTGACTCATCAGCTTGACCGGGCGTGCTTTTGAGCCTGAGCCACCGTTAATGCGGTCATGTTAACAATACGTCGTATGGTGGCTGTGGGTGTAAGAATATGAGCGGGCTTAGCTGCTCCGAGCAGAATCGGACCAATGGTCACGCCATCCCCGGCAGCTGTCTTGAGTAGATTAAAGGCAATGTTGGCAGCATCAACCGTTGGCATAATCAACAGATTGGCAGATCCTTTAAATCGGCTGTTGGGGAAAATGCGCATGCGAATATCTTCAACCAATGCTGCATCGCCATGCATTTCACCATCCATTTCAAGCTCAGGCGCCCGCTCTGCAATCAATGCAAAAGCTTTTCGCATTTTTTCAGCACTAGGCGTCAGTTCAGACCCAAAATTGGAGTGAGATAGCAAGGCAACTTTAGGAGTAATGCCAAAAGCACGAACTTCTTCAGCTGCCAGAAGCGTCATATCAGCAATTTGTTCCGCAGAAGGGTCAGGATTGACGTACGTGTCACAAAGAAAAAGAGTACGACCCGGGAGCATGATCAGGTTCATGGCCGCATACTGGCGGCTGCCATGTGCAAGCCCAATAGCCCGGTCCACATAACGCAGGTGCAGGTTGAAATGCGCAAACGTACCACAAATCAAGCCGTCAACTTCACCAAAATGCAATAGTAAAGAGCCAATCAACGTTGTTCTGCGGCGAACTTCGCGTTTGGCGAGTTCAGGAGGGTGTCCTTGTCGCTCCATAACTTTGTGGTAATGCATCCAGTATTCGCGATAGCGTGGATCATTATCCTGATCGACGATCGTCACGTTTTCACCAGATTTCAGGCGTAAGCCCAGTTTTTCAATGCGTGATTGAATGACCTGGGTTCTCCCGACAAGAACGGGGTGCGCCAAACCTTCATCCACAACAATTTGAACAGCTCTCAGTACGCGTTCTTCTTCACCTTCACAGTAGACAATACGTTTTGGGTCTGCCTTGGCTTTGGCAAACAGCGGTCTCATGATAAAAGCAGAGTTGTAAACAAACTCACTGAGATGCTGCCGGTAGGCTTCCATATCCGCCATGGGGCGGGTTGCAACACCCGAATCCATGGCGGCCTGGGCGACTGCCGGAGCAATTTCAATAATCAGGCGACTATCCAGGGCACCCGGAATCAGGTAGTCCGCACCAAATCGTACGGGTGAATCATCATAACCACTTTCGGTTCGCTCGATATGCGCCAAACGAGCAATCGCATGAACAGCCGCAATTTTCATGGCTTCATTGATTGTCGTTGCACCAACATCGAGCGCTCCACGGAACATATAAGGAAAACACAGGGCGTTATTGACTTGATTCGGGTAGTCAGAACGACCTGTTGCAATAATAGCATCAGGACGAACGGACCGAGCCAGTTCAGGCATGATTTCAGGGGTTGGGTTGGAGAGAGCAAAAATAAGCGGATCCCTGGCCATAACTTTGACCATTTCTGCTTTAAGCACGCCCGCTGTTGATAGCCCTAAAAACACATCAGCTTGCGGCATGACGTCAGCGAGATGAACCGCAGCAGTATCCTGAGCATAGCGACGTTTACTTTCATCCATGTCGGTACGGCTGAATCGTAGTACGCCTTTTGAGTCACAGACCCAGATATTCTTCGCCTGGGCACCTAGAGCACAAAGAAGGTCAAGACAGGTCAAAGCAGCTGCACCGGCTCCGGAACAGACAATTTTCAGGTCTTCAATTTTTTTGTTGACCAGCTTTAATCCATTAAGCAAGGCTGACCCGACAATGATGGACGTTCCGTGTTGATCATCATGAAAAACCGGAATCTTCATGCGCTCACGAAGCTTTCGCTCAATGTAAAAACACTCAGGTGCTTTGATGTCCTCAAGGTTAATGCCACCGAACGTCGGTTCAAGCGAGGCTATGATATCAACCAGTTTGTCTGGGTCTTTCTCATCAATTTCGATATCAAAAACATTGACCCCAGCGAACTTCTTGAAAAGAACACCTTTGCCTTCCATCACGGGCTTTGCAGCCAACGGACCAATATCCCCCAGTCCCAGCACAGCTGTTCCATTACTGATGACCGCCACCAGGTTTCCACGTGCCGTATAACGGCTAACAGTTGCGGGATCCTTGGCAATTTCGAGACAGGGTGCGGCGACACCCGGAGAGTAGGCAAGGGCCAGATCACGCTGATTGCTCAATTGTTTGCTGGGATTTACAACAATTTTCCCTGGTGTCGGAAATTCATGGTAATCAAGAGCTGCTTTGCTGAAGTTGTCATCCATAATCGATGCCTAAGTGAGGTCTACAAGTATAAGAAAAAAGTGTATCACTATAATGTTGTGCATGTTTCTCAACGACAAATATTTTTTGCAATGCCGTACAAGCTCAGATCGTTCGTTTGATGGCCCGATAACCAATGTCACGCCGAAAGTGCAGTCCTGTTGGGCCCAGTTTATCAATGTACGCCAAGGCAGTTTGCTGCGCAGAAGCAACATCATGCCCCAAGGCCGTAACACATGCGACCCGGCCACCCGAGGTTATGATCCCCGTTGAAGTTGACTTCAATCCAGCCCAGAATATTTTGCAATTAGCTTGCGCATCCTGGGTGAGTCGATCAGCGGGTTGCCCAATCACCGGTTGATCAGGGTAACCAGGGGCAGCGAGAACGATACCAAGAGCAACATCGTTACTCCATGTTATGGCATATTCATCAAGGCGTTTGTCAAGTGCCGCCTGAATCAGTTCAGGCAAGGAAGACTCTAGACGCATCAGAATGGGCTGAGTTTCGGGGTCACCCATACGGCAATTAAACTCAACCACATAGGGATCACCTTGCGCATTAATCATTAATCCCGCATACAAAAAACCCGTGTAGGGGTGTCCTGCATCCGCCATCGCCTGTATGGTGGGCATGATAATCCGATCCATGACACGTTGATGTACCTCAGCGGTTACAACGGGAGCGGGTGAGTAGGCGCCCATTCCGCCCGTGTTGGGTCCAAGGTCGCCTTCAAAAATACGCTTGTGATCCTGACTGGTGGCTAGAGGTAAAGCATGTTTTCCATCCACAACCACAATAAAACTTGCTTCTTCACCTTCCAGGAATGACTCAATGACCACCCGGGCTCCTGCTGAACCAAAACGTTGATCTTCCAGCATAGAATGAAGTGCGCTTTCGGCTTCAGCTTCGGTTTGGGCAACTACAACCCCTTTGCCAGCAGCAAGTCCATCAGCTTTAATGACAATGGGTAAGGGCTGAGTTCGAAGATATTCCCTTGCTGCGTTGGCGTCCTCAAAAACTGCATAGCTGGCTGTGGGTATTCCATGTTTGGCCATAAACGATTTGGCATAGGACTTGGAACCTTCCAGACGAGCAGCCTCCTGACAAGGGCCAAAAACGGCACATCCAGCTTCCTGCAAACGATCAACAACCCCTTGTACCAGCGGTGCTTCAGGGCCAACGATGGTCATGTCAATTTTTTGTTTGTGGATAAAATCAATAAGGGCGACGGTATCTAATGGGTCAATATCTACCGTCGCACAGCGCTGTTCACGATCAACACCGGCATTGCCTGGCGCAACCCAAATGTGATCAACACGAGCATCACAGCTGCAACACCAGGCAAGCGCATGTTCGCGACCACCATTTCCAAGGATGAGAATGTTCATAAAGTAAATCTCAGTGGCGGAAATGACGCATTTTGGTAAAGACCATCGCTATATTGGCCTCATCGGCTGCAGCAATGACCTCGGCATCTCGAACTGAACCACCGGGTTGGATAATGGCTTTAATTCCAGCTTGGGCAGCCTGATCAATTCCATCCCGAAACGGGAAAAAAGCATCAGAGGCCATGCAGGCACCATGTAAACTCAGATTTGCATGTTCAGCCTTAATGGCGGCAATGCGTGCTGAATTGACACGGCTCATCTGGCCGGCACCAATACCTAGGGTACGCTGATTCCGTCCATAAACGATGGCGTTGGACTTTACATACTTGGCGACTTTCCAGGAAAATAGAAGATCAATCATTTCATCGGGATCGGGTTTGCGACGGCTTACCAAATCAAGATCAGTCATATTAATCATGCCGGTGTCAAGATCTTGTACCAGGAGTCCACCCTGAACCCGTTTAAAATCGATGCCCGATGGAGTGGGTCCATCCCAGAGCGCACAGGACAGGATTCGAATCGAAGGTTTTCTGGCCGCACAGACAAGGGCATCCTGATCGATTCCAGGGGCAATTATAACTTCAACAAATTGGCGATCAAGAATGGCTTGAATCGTCACAGTATCCAACGGCCGGTTAAAGGCAATGATCCCACCAAAAGCCGACTCAGGATCGGTGGCGTAGGCATGTTCATAAGCAGCCAAAATGCCTTCAGCATGCACAGCTACACCACAAGGATTGGCATGTTTTACAATGACACACGCCGGATCCTTAAAGTTCTTGACACACTCAAGCGCAGCATCGGTATCAGCAATATTGTTATAGGACAGTTCCTTACCTTGAAGTTGCTCTGCAGTGCCAATACAGCTTCCGCTGACACCCTGTTCCTTGTAGAAAGCGGCACGCTGATGGGGATTCTCACCATAGCGAAGCAGCTGTGACTGGCGATACTGCATATTAAAGGTTCGAGCAAAACCGGAAGTTTGCCCTTGAAGATCGCGAGCACCTAGATAATTGGCGATATGACCATCATAGGCAGCTGTGTGCTCAAATGCGGCCACTGCCAGATCATAGCGCAAACCGTCGCTCAAGCCCCCATCCTGGTCCATGGCTTCAATGACTCGCGGATAATCCCGTGGATTCACAACAATGCCGACATGACGATGGTTTTTGGCAGCAGCCCGAACCATGGTAGGACCGCCGATATCGATTTGTTCAATCGCCTCATCAAGCGTGCAACCTGGCCGGGCGACGGTTTGCACAAATGGATAAAGATTGACGACAACAAGATCAATCCCCTGAATTCCGTGCTCAGCCATGACCAGGTCATCAATGCCGCGACGCCCCAGAATTCCTCCATGGATGAGTGGGTGAAGGGTTTTGACACGTCCATCCATCATCTCGGGAAAACCTGTATACTCGGACACTTCTGTGACCTTGATACCTGCTTCCTTTAAAAGACGGTGGGTTCCTCCCGTTGAAAGAAGGTGAATTCCACGGGTGATAAGAGCACGGGCAAAATCAACCAGTCCCGTCTTGTCGGAAACAGAAAGCAGAGCACGCCGAGGCGTCATGATGGATGTCATACCACAATTCCAATAGGTCTAAGATAAGGGCTGATTATAGAACAGATTCAACAACGATCATAACTCAGCCAGGCAACAGGAATTACATCAGATGGTATTCTTTTAACTTCTTGCGCAAAGTGCCACGGTTCAGTCCGAGCAGATCAGCTGCCAACGTTTGGTTACCCCGGGTATACTCCAGAACAACTTCAAGAAGAGGTACTTCCACTTCCGACATCACCATCTGGTACACATCGGTCACGGACTCTCCTTTCAAATTAGAAAAGTAATTACGCAAAGCTGCGTCCACATGATCTCTCAGGGTCTGGGCACGTGACCCCTGACTGGTAAGATGTTGTTTAAGTGCGTTGCTGTCCATGGAATCCGTGTTCATCATTTGTTAGCTATTTTGCTTGTTCGGTATATCTGCTCGATCAGCACATAAACCGACCGTACGCATGAATCAGAACAGCATATTGTTGATCAAAGTTCTCGGATGACATGAATGACGATCTCAATGCGCCCAATTCAGGGTGCTGATCCATATACCATCCGAGATGTTTTCGGGCATAGCGCACCCCAACCCAAGCCCCATGACGAGCATGCAGAGCTGAAAGCAACTTCAGCATTTCTTCAAGGATAACAAGGGGTGAGGGACGGTCATTCAGACTCCCTGATTCCAAGTAATCAATGATCTGCTGAAACAGCCAAGGTCTACCAAGTGCACCCCTGCCAATCATGATACCATCAGCGCTCGTTTGTTCAAGAACAAGCTTTGCCTTAACAGGACTATCGATATCACCATTGGCTATAATGGGTATCATGACACTATTTTTAATGGTTGCCAAGGTGTCATATTCAGCGTGACCACGAAATCGATCAGCGCGAGTCCTGCCATGGACGGTCAGCATGCTTATGCCTGAATCTTCGGCGATGCGAGCAACCAGAACACCATTACGTTGGTCAGGAGACCAACCCGTTCGCGTTTTCAAAGAGACAGGCACGGATACAGACTGGACAACTTTTCTAAGAATGAGCTCGACCTGTTTCAAGTCGTTCAGCAACGCTGAGCCGGATAGACGATGACAAACCTTAGCTGCAGGACAGCCCATATTGATATCAATCAAATCGGCCCCTTGTTCTTCCAGTGCCATGGCAGCACGAGCCATGTCTTCAGGGTCGTGTCCAACGATTTGAACCATGCGTGGCCGGGGTTCATCTAGGTCGACTTGTCGTTCGCTGGACTTTCTGCTTGACCAAAGCTGCATTTGGGAAGTCAACATGGCATTAATACAAAGACCTGCCCCATGTTGCCGGCACAGATCTCTCCAAGAGCGTTCAGTAATACCCGCCATCGGAGCCATTATGAGGGGCAAAAGGGTCCATGGACCTAAACGAACAGACGGCAACAATTGGGTATCCCGTATCAGGGTGCCCATTGCAAACTGGTAGAAGCCACAGTCTTTCCGGGATCCGCAACCTGCAGACTGATGTGAACAGGAGTGTCTGGCTCAAACTGGACAA
>JAJZUM010000140.1 GCA_021848605.1 Pseudomonadota bacterium
TCGACAAGGGTACCAAAAAGCCTACCCAAAAATCGAGCTTTTCTACTCAAGGGGCATGCAGGGTAAGTACGACATGAACGTCTTCAGGCACTTTTGACAAGGTTAAATACCCCAAAGCGTCCCGGTTCGAACGTACAGCACGAAGCATAGCCATTTCATCAGGGAGAAGCGCCGGTGGCGTAACTTTGCCCGAAAACAGCAGTCGTGCCCAATGTTCATTGATTTGTGGCAATGACTTTCCAGTGAGTGCTTCATAATAGGCCGATCGTAAAGACAGATTGCTGCGTTCATCCAGAGGAATCGGAATTTCATGGTTGGGCAGAATGACCAGTTCACCTGTAAATATATCCTGAACATTTTTGAGGGACAGGTTGCCAAGATCACTGTTATTGTTGACGATCACAGCGATATCGGTTCCAGGCCAACAGCTTGCCACACATAACAGCAAAAAGATTGCTGATAACCAACGCATGGTCAGAACACCGCATCGAGGGTCAGGGAGAGCATACTCACACCCTTGGCTCGGGGTAGCTGACCCGATGTATTGGTCCAAAAGAGATAACTGGCATCTTGAACCCGAGTGAGGTCATACTGGATCTTCAAGTCCATATTATTGGCAAAATCCCAGCGATTGCCCAATGAAAAGGTATATTGATTCGATTTGGTCAAGTCAAAAACACCCTGGTTATAGAGCGTGGTTACCTGATTGACGCTTGCAGCGAGTTGGGGCGGTAAAGGGGATTGGGTTTGATTGATCTGAATGTCATTACGTGTTTCCCATACACGGGAATAACTGATGAAGGGTGTAAAGTCGCTTATATGTAAACCGAGTGTCAAGTAACCCTGTGCGGTGTTGGCCTTGAAGTGACTTTGGAATTGGGTTGCACTTAGTTCCGAGAGCATGACCAGATGGCCATTGTCGAAGTTAACTCCCTCACCGTAATAATAAATGTGGGTACCATTTTCACTGGCGTTTTGGGCTGCGGAGCCCAGAAAAGGCGCATAGGCTGCCAAGGCAGAGCTGGCCTGGAGCAATGTATTGAGGTCAGCAAAATTGTTGTGGATCAGCAGGGAGACACCTTCAAGCCTCAAGGTCCAGGCGCTGTAGCGCCAGCCCAGATCAACGCCCAGGATCGGCTTCATAAGAAATTCAGTGTAGTCAGGTGTATTGTTCTTGATAAAATAAGTGGGTCGGCTTTCGCCAGCATAAGCCTTGACGCTCATGGTGCCGTCACCAAGGGTGTGCGTGAATTCGACGTCACCTCCATCCATCGAATACAGAGGAATGTAGCCATAGAACTCTACCGGTGGCCGAACCCAGAGATAGGAAAATCCTACATTGCGCTGGTCCGAGAGCATGAAGGCATCAACACCCAGGCGGCCAGCCCGCAGTGTCCACTCGGGAGAGGCATTAAGCCGCAAAAATGCCCATTGAACCGTATTGTTGGCACGTTGAATAACACGATGAGCTCCGACAACCTGAACGGTGGCCGTTAATCTTTTTGTCAGAGGCTGATCAATTTGCAAGCCGAGTCGAGAATCTGCAGCCCAGTAATCACCACGATGTACAATCCCGATGTTATTCTCAAGATCACGAACTTCGGCGACATTGGCCTGATCGTTGATTGCAGCTCCCAAAGTTCCAAAGCCATGAAACTGGGTTGAATTCCAGAACGATTCAGCATAAGCGGTTGTGAACCGACACATGATTGCAATGAGCACAAACCAAGCCAGGATACATGGAAGGTTGGTCTGTGCGAAATAGCAGCTGTCCTGTGTATTAAATGCCCTATCATGCCGTTGTGGCATTCACAGCGCTCCCGAGTAACTGTCCCTGTGGTGAATAATAGAACATAAGCCAAGGATTAGCCTTGTTTTTTGTTGAACTTGTCAGGGACAGGGGTTCGAAATTTGACGATGGATTTGTTCAATATCGTGCACAATATCCGCTGACAGGCTTGTATGAATACTTTCAATGTCCTGTTTTAACTGGGTAAGTGTGGTTGCACCGATAATATTGCTGGTCACAAAATCACGACTGTTTACCCAAGCCAGTGCAAGGTGGGCGGGTTCAATATGATGGCTATGTGCCAATTCAACATAGGCACGTATGGCTCGTTCTGCGACTTCGCCCTTGTAGCGGGCAAAGCGTTCCCAGAGAGTCAGTCGAGCCCCGGCAGGTTGCTGACCATTGAGGTATTTGCCGGTCAGTGCACCAAAGGCGAGAGGGGAATAGGCCAAAAGTCCAACTGATTCACGAATCGCCATTTCACTAAGGCCGATTTCAAAACTGCGATTGAGAAGATTATACGGGTTTTGAATGCTTGCCACCCGTGGTAAACCAAGAAGCTCGGATTGGCGCAAAAACTCATGAACCCCCCAAGGCGTTTCGTTGGAAAGACCGATTGCACGCACCTTACCAGCTTTGACAAAATCAGCCAGAACAGCCAGGGTTTCGCTGATGGGTGTGCCATCTTCATCGGGAACATGACGGTATCCAAGCTCTCCAAAATGATTTGTGGTGCGGTCAGGCCAATGTAACTGATAAAGATCAATATAGTCGGTTTTTAGGCGTTTCAGGCTGTCGTGCAGGGCGGACTCAAGATTGGTCCGATCATGGCGGGTTTGGCCTTGACGCAAATGAGCTGCTTGAGAAAGTTTCCGTGAAGGGCCGGCCGCTTTTGTCGCCACGATGACTTTGTTGCGATTGCCAGGACGGGCTAGCCAAGTACCGAGGTATGATTCTGTTCGATCCTGGGTTGTGGGCATGGGCGGAACAGGATACATCTCAGCGGTATCAACAAAATTAATGCCCTCAGCAACAGCATAATCCAGCTGCTCGTGTGCCTCAGCTTCCGTGTTTTGTTGTCCCCAGGTCATGGTGCCGAGACAGATTAAACTGACTTGGATATCGGTACGACCTAATGATCGATACAGCATCGTGCAAATCTCCTGATTAAGTGACTCATGTAACATTACCAAAATAGAATAGGTGATACAGTTTTCAATTAAAAGACTTAATGTGAATTGGATTTTTTCAGAAGGGCACGGAAAGCGTGGACTGAGTTCCTGATGAACTTGCCCCATGAATCGGTTACCATGAGTCTTTGTGAGGAAGTATTCATGAGTGAATATCAGCTTGTATATGGGTTGCATGCGGTGGAAGCTGTTCTTGAACGCTATCCGGAACGGATTGTTGAACTATTTGTTCTGGAAGGACGCGTCGATGAGCGTATTCGAAAAATTAACCAGATGGCGAACCGCATGAGTCTTGCGGTTCATGTTCGCAATCGAGCCCAGCTTGACAAAATGTGCCCGGAACCTCATCAGGGTGTGGTTGCCCGTATGCGCATGGCCGAGGCTGGGGGAGAACATGAATTGTACGATCATATTCAGTCTTTGACAGTTCCACCTTTGCTTCTGGTATTGGATGGTGTGACTGATCCACATAACCTTGGAGCTTGTCTGCGAAGTGCGGATGCAGCTGGGGTTCATGCCGTTATTGCACCAAAAGATCGGGCAGCCGGTCTTTCAGCGGTTGTTAGAAAAGTATCTGTTGGTGCAGCCGAATGGGTTCCTTTCTTTCAAGTGACCAATTTGGCAAGATCGCTGGATTTTTTGCGTGAACAGGGTGTTGTCTGCGTTGGGCTTTCCCGGGAAGAACGGGCTAAATCCTTTTATTCGATGTCGCTTGACGGACCCCTGGCATTGGTCCTAGGCTCGGAAGGTCAGGGTCTGCGTCGTCTTACCAAAGAACGATGTCATGAACTTGCCTTTCTCCCCATGTCAGGGCAGGTTGAGAGCCTTAATGTTTCTGTGGCTGCCGGTATTGCACTTTATGAAGCTGTCCGGCAGCGAAGAAGTGTTTAGTGTGTTTGTATGGGGACAGTTCCATTCGTTGAAAACATGCTACGTTGTATAACATTGACCGCAGCAGAACTGGGAAGCGATGAGGTTCCTTCAGGAGTGGTGATTAAAAACCCCCCAGATGTAGGAGCCGCCGTATTTTGTTGTCCAGGCTTTTGCTGAGCAGAAACGTAGTCGATGGCATTCTGATTGTCCACATTGTTCTGCAGTTTGCTTTGTACAACCGGAGCGTTGCCTCCTGCTGCCGTTGCACCCAAAGCTCCAGGGATCACCGTGGCATCAAGCTGGTCATCCTTATGGAGGCGACTGGATACAGCAATTTTTTCCTTGTCCGTGTTTTTGTGAGGATCAGCCTTGGCGGCTTTCACAGCGCTGTCAATGGTTTCAAGTCGAGGTGGAGGTGGAGGTGGGGGTGGTGCCACAAGGATGGGGTGAGGCTTAAAGGCGTTACGTAGCTTCTGAATATCCATATCAGATAGCGCGCCCTTTACCGAAGGAGACTCTCCACGACGAATACTCTGTCGGTCTTGCCAAGCCTGCAAGGCCTTTTGAAAGTCGTCATAATTACTGAATGTTTCAAGCTGAGGACGTGGGTCATTCGCTGAAGGAGAATCAGCCAACGCGACACCTTGCATCCCTGCCATAGAAAACAAAAAAATAGCAATCGCTTTTTTATATATCTGATACATTTTTATCTCCAGCAACACACATCCTGTGTATTCGGTGGATTCTAATTGGATGTTTTAGTGTACGTATGTTACTTGTTTAGCAACCTAACAAGCAATGGTATGCAATAGAATTCAGACAAATGGTTGTTCGTGACTGCAGTCGAAGGTCATTTCGGGTTATTTGCAGTCATGCCGGATGCTTGCCAAGTAACTCCCAGCAACCCGATTGGTCCAGTCTTAGCCAATCTCTGCTCCACATAAGAATCGGGGCAGGTCCGCAGAGATTGAGCAGAATAGAATGAACTTCTTGGAGTGATTTTTGTATGCTGGATTGAGACATGTCAACAGGTACTTCTGATGAATATGAGGAAAGCATGGCCAAGGGGCGCGTTTCAGGGTAAGCATAAACAAGAATGGAGGAAGCAAATTCAGGAACAAGAACGGGCTGTTTTAATAAGTTTGGATGACGATCAATCAATGTATTCAGGTCAGAAAACATCATGTAATTTAATGTGATTTCTTCTTTGCCGCTGGTTTTTGTCATAAAAATCCTGCGCGCTTGAAGATCATTTTCAAGACCAAGAAAATCCTTGTCAATCAGGCTTTTTGCCATGACAAACCCAGGGAGATGGGAAAAGGTTATGAAATTTGATGGGTCGGAAGAAAAACCATTAATCGATATAATAAGAACTAGGATCTTGAATGTAGTGTAATAAAGAAAGCGCAAAGGATACAACATGGTACATCCGACGATCGAGTATAACCAAGGTTCTCCAGTTAAAATCCCGAATGAACTTTGCTGTAGTTTTTGATACCAGGGGCTTATTCTAAATAAAAACAGTAAGGATATGAGTGCGCCAACAAAGCGCAGATTGGCAATATCACCGGTATTACCTGCCACAATGAAAGGTTCACATAGAGCGAAAATAATGAGAATTCCAAGCATGGAATCAATTTCAGGTGTTCGCAATCGAATCCTTCGAAACAGATAAGAAATAAGTAGTATGACTATTGCACCATGTTGCATCGAAATAAAAATAGCCTGATGCAAGGATTGATGACGTGATTTTGCCGCAGCAAGGATGCTGTTGGCATATCCTGGTTGCAAGACAAGCTCGGGTATGACGAATAACAGAAAAAAGCTGAGACACAATATCCAGAACTTGAAGGACAGGTGTTGTCTCTGTGAGAGCAACAGTAAAAGACCAAGCTCAGGCAGATAAGTTGGTTTGGTCAATGTCGCTGCACCAAGTGCAAAAGCAAACCATAAAGCATCGAAAAAGTACCAACGTTGGCTCCGAGACTGAACAGCAGTCAGGAAGGTGTAGTATGAGACCAGATCCATGAGTCGGTTGTAGCTGCAATTGTAAGAAATAGAAACCAGTTTTCCATAGGCGTTGGTGTCTTGCGTTGGAAGCAGAATCATTGGAGCAGCAAGACTAATGAAGAGGACTGAATATTTCCTGTAGCGTAAAGAAAGAGACCCAAATGCCATGATTGTGGTCAGTGCAAAGGATAGAAATTGCGCGACCAGATAATCATCACCGGGTCCTGCTATTTTGCGGGCAACTTGCATGAGCTGGGTTGGAAGCAAAAACATACACCAGCTATGAGCTGAGGCAGCAAGACTTATGGCTCCTCCGGGCAAAAGAAAATAATCGTCAAAACCATGGCCGATTGGCAGGAAGTGCAAACGAAAAAAAACAAAAAGAAACCAGGAGCTAAGTAAGACCACAAAAATCCTTGTGAACATAAGTAACTCTTTTATGCGTATAGGGTTGATACGAATTTATACTAACCGGTCAGAGTTTTCCTGTTAAATGAATCATTGGGTTAGGCGTCTTTAATTTGAACAGGAAGATGGGAAAAGCTGATTGGCTGTCATTATTTTTATACAGTTGTATAATATGAGGGTGTTCATGTATGGGGAGGTCGTATGCTGTACTGGGTTCCTTCACCTGTTAAAGGCAGTTTGGTTATTCTGGGGATGACCCTGAATACAGTAATCATGGTGTCGATTCTGATGATGGTTTCACTGTTGAAAGGCCTCATGCCGTTGCGAATGGTCAAGGATATGCTTACGCGCGTGATCATAGCCATTGCCGAGATGTGGATGGGCGTGAATAATTTTTTACAGCGTCTGACACAGGATACTGTTTGGGATATTCAAGGTTTGAATGGACTGGACTATCGGGGTTGGTATTTTGTGACGAGTAATCACCAGGGTTGGACGGATATTCTTGTACTGCAACGCATTTTTAACCGCCGCATTCCCATGCTGAAATTTTTTCTGAAGCAGGAGTTGATTTGGGTGCCTTTTCTCGGACTGGCATGGTGGGCTCTGGATTTTCCGTTCATGAAACGTTTTTCCAAGGAATATCTACGACAGCATCCTGAAATGGCAGGAAAAGATCTTGAGGCTACACAAAAAGCATGTGAGAAATTCAAGCGTGTGCCCGTTTCTGTTATGAATTTCATGGAAGGTACACGTTTTACCCCAGAGAAACATGCTGCCCAGAAATCGCCATTCCGATATTTGCTCAAGCCAAAAGCAGGTGGAACATCCTTTGTGCTTTCCGCGATGGGGGGGCAAATACGGAGTATGTTGAATGTAACCCTGTACTATCCGGAAGGCCGA
>JAJZUM010000141.1 GCA_021848605.1 Pseudomonadota bacterium
GGCGATGAGTAGGTAGTAATCAATATGTCATATCTTTTTTTACTAAGGTGATTTGTTCCGATGAAACCTAGAGCAATAAAAGCAGGAGTAAGTGAGAAAAATATAGAATAAAATATACCCCAATATGGAGAGTTGGGTGTGTAGGCATAGATAGCAGATGGAATAATTATACCTACGACATCGATAAATTTAATGACTAATCGATTTTCTATCCAGGTAGGACACTCAACTTTGCGGCGGACATGACACCGGAATACCGGGGCATAACCCCTCTTCCATGGGCAGCCATTCAAAGTCATGACCGGTGCGCGTTATGTAGCGGTGTCTTTGCCGGGGAGCGATCACACGTACCATGGATTCCGGAACCCGTATCCGATCAAGAACATCGGGTTGATGCAGGATGCTCGTAAGGTCACGGGCCAGCAGCACCGGTGCCCGCCGAGCCACACCCAATTGCCAGACATCTCCACCCAGATTATCCACGCCATCCTGACTGTCTATGGACAGCGCCATCCTTATACGCCAATTCAAACTTTGCCCATGCTGGCGGTTGCTTATGAGCTGTATGTTGATGCCACGCGTGATGCAGAAATTCTCCTGCGTAATGACATCAAGCATCCGAGTTTTGTTCCGCCGCTACCGCTGTCGATCTTGAGCTCATGAGGTTGACCGAAAGCCAACTACACGCTGTGACTTTAAGCTCGAGAGATCTGCACACATGGGAGACTTCACCATTACCACAACCAAGGGTCGATGACCTTCAGATCTGGATGCTGAAAATCTCGTAGATTGCGAGTGACCAGTGTCAGGTTGTGCGTGAGCGCGGTAGCTGCGAGCAGGCTGTCAATAGCAGGCAGTGGTCGTTTGGCTTGTGCCATCAGACGTCCCCATCGCTCGGAAACCTGGGTGTCGACAGGAAGAATGCGGCCGGAGAAAAACAGAGGTAACTCGGTTTCCAGCCAGTCAAGCAGAGCCAACTGGCGCGGGCTGTCTGCTAGTACTTCGATGCCTTTACGCAACTCACCCAAGGTCAGAACGCTTAGGAACAACGTGTTGGCAGGACGTTCTGCAAACCACTGTACCACGTTGGCATCGGGGTCACGGCGCCGCAACTCAGACAGGACGTTGGTGTCGAGCAGATAACTCAAATGATCACCTCGCGGGTGAGGTCGACGTTCCGCGTGAGATCCACGTCATCGGTATCAAACAGCGGTGAACGACGCATGAACTCAACCAGCGATTGCCCCGCACCGCTGAGCCGTTCGTATTCGGCCTTGGACACCACCACAGCCACGCTCCGTCCATGCCAGGTGATTTCCTGCGGTCCGGTATTCTCGGTCTCTCGCACGAGTTCCGATAGGTGGGCCTTAGCCTCTTGGATTTGCCAGGTGCGCATGAAAAACCCTCCAAACTCTGACTAGATTGGTCATATTATAACTCGGATCCATGAGAGTGCCAAGGGAGGAGCAACGGGCCACGATCAATTGCTGCTACCCGAGGCAAGAAAACTCATCAGGTTGAATTACCTGTCAGATGACCAGTCCAATGCCTTGATTAGTTGTAAAACACGTCCAACTGCGTATTCTGGCGAGAATGAACACTGATTCTGTTTCATCATGAACGGTGATTCTGGGTCACCGTGAACACCGCCAATTTTCTCCACGTTGTCCTCGGGTTTTTTACGTCAAGTGTTCACGCTTGCCAATAACCGGGCTGAGAACTCACATCAGTCGACACAGGAATGACTGGACTTTGATATTCAAGTGCAGTTTTAGAAAATATTGCATACTGATTTACATTTATGTCTATAAACTGGGAATCTGCTCAAGACTTAGCTGGTTTTCCACTGGATGGAGTAGGGCATGCTTGCTCTAGCTATTTTCACAATGACCTTGATTCTTGTCATCTGGCAGCCCAATGGTCTGCAAATTGGTTGGATTGCCCTCGGCGGAGCCTCAGTCTCCCTGGCTACTGGGGTTATCACTTGGAATGATATTCCTGTGGTCTGGCATATTGTGTGGGATGCGACCTTCACCTTTGTCGCCCTGATTATCATCTCACTCATTTTAGACGAGGCTGGTTTTTTTCACTGGACGGCTCTCCATGTGACACGCTGGGGTGGGGGGCGCGGACGAAGGCTTTTTCCTCTCATCGTTTTGTTGGGGGCAGTGATTTCAGCGGTGTTTGCGAACGACGGTGCTGCATTGCTCCTCACCCCTATTGTTATAGCAATCCTTATGCGCCTGGAGTTTTCGCCTCAGGCAACCTTTGCCTTTGTTATTGCTACCGGTTTTGTGGCTGATACCACAAGTTTGCCATTGATGATTTCCAACCTCGTCAATATTGTCAGCGCCAACTATTTCACGATCACTTTTGATCGTTACGCAATGGTCATGGTGCCTGTGGATATGGTGACACTAGCGGCAACCTTGGGGGTACTTTGGCTCTATTTTCGTAACGACATACCAGTGGCTTATGCTATTACCCATCTTGAATCGCCCCGTTCAGCCATCAAAGACCCCCTGGTTTTTTGTGCTGCTTTTCCGGTATTACTCTTGCTGCTGCTTGCCTACTTTATTACTGCGCAATGGCTGTTACCGGTCTCAGTGGTTACGGGAGCGGCTGCCCTGATTTTGCTTGCCCTGGCTGGAAGGTGGCTACAGGGAGGGCGTGGAGCCTACATCGTGGTTCGTAAGGTACTGCTCGAGGCGCCCTGGCAGATTGTGATTTTCAGCCTGGGTATGTACCTGGTGGTCTATGGCCTGCGTAATGCCGGTTTGACTTACTATGTGGCGCTAGCTTTGCATTACCTAGTGGCGCAGGGTACGTTAGTCGGGGTAGTAGGAGCAGGTTTTATTGCTGCGGGACTCTCCTCGATAATGAATAATTTGCCTGCGGTCCTGGTGGGCTCTCTAGCCATCCATCAAATGCCAGGGAGCGTAGATCCATTGATGCGGGATGTTTTAATTTTCGCCAACATTATTGGATGCGACCTAGGCCCTAAGTTCACTCCCATAGGTAGCCTTGCAACTCTGCTGTGGCTGCATGTGTTGGGCCGTAAGGGAATCAGTGTTAGCTGGATACAATACATGCGCTCTGGCCTTCTCATCACCCCAGCGGTGCTACTAGCGTCTCTTCTTGCCTTAGCCCTGTGGCTTTCTTTACTACCTTTGGCATAGTATTCCAAATGTGGAATTGTTCTATGCCCAGTTTCTGTAGTCCTGAGTAAGTCTAAACACTGTTGTGTCTGCCAAGGTAAACTTTCGATGTTCGGAGCAATCGTAGCGATGACGCCTATTTGCGGTTATTGCGATGTGACAGTACGACGTTGTTGCACCGATGAATTAAAGGACGGCTTGCATTAAGATGTTTTTTTGCTCCAAAAAGCATTGGCAAAAAAACAATCTTTCAGCTGCATTTTGACAAATGGCAGTTCAGGATAAAGTGACATATGATTACTGCTGAATGTTTAACATTTTTTTCGGTAGACAGGGAACTACGACCGTGAATGCCCATAAAGCCTTTGCCCGCATGCCATTTGATTCGATCCCCAAAGTACCCCGTGTTTCACATGACTTTTGGAATTACCCTAGTCAGAAACTTGCTATGAAATCATCGGTCCTAGGTCCGTTGAACATTCATTATCAGGTCCGGGGAAAGGGCGAGCCTTTATTGCTGGTGCATGGTCTTATGACGACCAGTTATTCATTCCGTTATCTCGCGCCGCTGCTGGCTGATCGATACACCCTGTTCATTCCGGATTTGCCAGGGGCTGGACGGAGTACGATGCCACAAGACCCCTCTTATGCACTTCCCGCAATGGCTCAGTGGCTCACTGAATTTCAGCAGGCACTCGGTATTTCGGGGTGTGCCTGTGTAGCTAACTCTATGGGGGGGCTGATTTCGATGCAGGCGGCACTGGATCATCCTGGGGTATTTTCACATTTGGTGAATATTCATGCGCCAGCATTTCCTATGATGCGGTTTTATGCATTGCGTGCAGCGCTTGCGGTTCCAGGGGCCTCCGAGGTGCTCTATCAACTCGTTAACCTGAATCCACTCAAATGGGCACACCGCAATATTCACTATTTTGATGAAACGCTCAAGTCGCTTGAAGAAGCGCATGAATATGGCGATCCTCTGGCCTCCCGCGAGGGTTGTTATGCGTTATATAAATTTCTTTATGAGACCTTAAATCCAGCTGGATTGTCGCGATTTGTTGAACGCCTCAAGGTATTGCAACAATCCGGGCGTTCATTTCCGGTACCATTGACTATGATTTATTCCCGTCAGGATCCAATGGTTCCCCCTGCGGTTGGGACACGACTTGCTCGTCTTGTTCCATCGGCAAACATGATCTGGCTTGAAAATACTTCGCATTTTGCTCATGTGGACACACCCGAGGCTATTCAGAATAAGGTTTTGGCTGCTTTGGCCTGAAGGTTTGTTTACGTATTGCACGCGGTGTGCATTTCTTTGGGTGTTAGGCTGAAGGCATGGTTTGGATTCGCAGTATACCATCTGCCCAGGCTGCGCAAATTAAACGACCGCAAGATAGTGAAATCACCCATGGCTTATGAAATGGTTGATTACGTGTAAAATCTGCTATGAATCCATAGGCGGAGTTACTCAAGCTTACGACACTTCCTTGTCATTGTAAGACCAAGAGTATGAACAATGCCTGGTCGTAATACCTGCAGACCAGAGTGATCGTCGCTAATTGCATGATGGATATGGTTCTAATGCCATCCTTGCCGCCATATGGAAGAGTCGGTCAATCTTTTCCAGGGAATCAATTGGACACGGCAGGTGAGTACGGCTTCCAGTTCAACGTCAACGATGGGTTGTTGAGGATCTTCTGGCACAACAATTCGGACAACGAGAAAATGTTTTTCCCTGTTATGGGGATGCATGGCTGTCCATTTGCTTAAAAGCAGTTTTCGTGGATTAATACGGATCATTGAACAGGCTACTTTTTACACGTATTCCAGATTAATGCGTAGATTGTGGGCACGGGCAGTAATTAGTTTTATTTCTTCAGTACTCATCTGATCCAACTGCTTGTACACCATGGCAATACGAGGGTTAGACCGCAATATGTTCCGATGACGCTGAAAAAAATCCCAATAAAGTGTATTGAAGGGACAGGCAAGTTCTCCGTGGCGAAGTCGTTGTTGATATCGACAGCCCTGGCAGTAGTTGCTCATACGATGAATATAGGCACCACTGGATACATAAGGTTTGGTCGCCAACAGTCCTCCATCAGCAAATTGACTCATACCCAGGGTGTTGGGTAATTCAACCCACTCGAAAGCGTCGATGTAGACACCCAGATACCATTCATGAAGGCTTGACGGCGAAAGCCCAGCTAGTAGAGCAATGTTGCCAATCACCATCAATCTTTGAATATGGTGTGCATAGGCATATTCCAGTGATTGTCCAATCGCATGGGCGACACAGTTCATCTTGGTTTGCCCATTCCAAAACCAAGAGGGAAGCGGCTGGTGATGATCAAGATGATTGCAGGATCGATATTCAGGCATTCTTGCCCAGTAAATGCCGCGGATGTACTCACGCCACCCCAAAATCTGCCTTATAAATCCCTCCACGGCAGACAGAGAAGCTCTACCATCCATCCATGCTTGTTCGGCAGCAGCAACCACTTCCCGAGGATCGAGCATTTTGGTGTTCAGTGCAAACGATAGCATGGAGTGAAACAACAGGGGTTCCTCACGATGCATGGCATCTTGATAGTCACCAAAATGGGTTAAAACATGACGGATGAAGTGATTCAGTTGCTCGAGTGCTTCGAATCGATTGAGGGGCCAGCGTAGTGCTTCAGCATGATCTGCTCCAAAATATCTTATGCCCCCAGACTGAAGAGCTTGCCATAAGTGTTGATGATCATGTTTTGGGCGTACATCCATGGGAACAGGAGGATTGCCATGCCATGGTTTACGGTTTTCCTGATCAAAATTCCATTTTTTTCCAACCGGATTGTTCTGTTCATCCAGCAAGATATGGTGTTTTTTTCGCATGTGTCGGTAGAACGACTCCATGCGCCACTGGGTCTTATTTTTAAAAAATTCATCCACTTCGAGGCGATGGCTAAAAAAATGTTCTGTATCTGCGCTTTGACACGGTATGGTTTGTTTTAAAGACCAGTTTCGAAGTTGTTGATCCAGTCGCCATTCATCTGGAAGTTGCCATTGAAACGATGTGGCCTGGTAGTGTTCTACCAGGGCATCCAATCGGGTTTCAAGAGCATCGTGATCGTCGGGTTGATCGAAACGAACGTAATGGACCCGATGTCCTTGATGCTGCAGGTGGCGGGCAAAGTCCCTCATGGCAACCAGGATGGCCAATAACTTTTGGGCGTGATGCAGTACATAGCTCATTTCCTGGCGCAGTTCCAGCATCAGATAAACAACATCGTCCCTGCAACACTGAAACCAGGAATGCCGGCTGTTGAGCTGGTCGCCCAAAATCAGCCTTAATTCGGTCATGTTAATCTCCCACAAAGCCTAAGGATTGCTGTTAATCTCGGTATCCAATCCGTCATACAAGCAGTGTCGGTCAAAATCACGTGCACGATGAAGGTTTCGGCATTGATCCGAACAGTACTTGATTGATTCCCAGCAATCCTTCCATTTGTGCCTCCAGGTCATTGGTCTTCCGCAATGTTGGCATGGTTTTGATGGTAAAAACGACTTATTGCCCTTCCACGTTGATTTCAAGAGGGATGTGCCTCTGTTCGCACGGATATCCTGCGTTTTAGCCAGCGTAATGGGATGCCGATCAAGGGTAGTTTTTCTAGAAGCTCCTCTGCAGAATCCCAATAATCTCGATGCGATACAACAAGGCCTGCCGAGTCAAACTGAAGAAAGCTCCCACCATGAATCAGGTAGTCTTTATTGCTTTTGCGAAACTGGAAATCCCAAGTCAGAAAGGCCTTCTGACCTTCAAGAACGCGATCTTGAATGGTAAAGCGGGGGGATTCAAGGGTTGCAAACATGTGCTGGAAAATCTGCTTGATCTGTGATCGTCCCTGTACTTTGTTGAAAGGATCTCTGAAATGGGCTGATGACGCATAAAAATTGTGTATGTGTTCGAGGGAGTCCGGTTGCAGGGCTTCATACCATTGCGGAAAGTAATCCA
>JAJZUM010000142.1 GCA_021848605.1 Pseudomonadota bacterium
TCCGATCTTTATATTTTGTTCTTTTACTTTTTTTGTTTTTTGTTTTTTGTTTTTTGTTTTTTGTTTTTTGTTTTTTGTTTTTTGTTTTTTGTTTTTTGTTTTTTGTTTTTTGTTTTTTTAATTATTCACGAGCTTTATTGTTTTTCTTGTTCGCTCTATGCCATATATAAAAGCACAATGCGTGCCAACATTTAATTCTTTTTTAACACATTGATATAATTGGTTTTATTAATTTGTCGTTTTCTGGAAGTCTTAAAAATTAGCTACCTGTGGTAACACCCGCGTTACCTGTGGGTAACAATGTGTTCCTCTGGAGCAAAAACGCCACTCCCCGTCAGCAACTGAAGAGCGATGGTTTGCACGGCACGATCACGCAAGGTCTGCTCCCTTTCCAGAAACATGGATTCTTCATCATTCCGCGCTTCTACAACGGATTCAATACCAGCATCATTGCGTTGCATTGCCGATTCAATCTCCATGCGATAACGGGTTTGTCTCTGCAACTCAGTCTGTTGCTGCTGCAGTTGCCTGTTCAGAATCTGAAGACGCTGGAGCAGCGCCTTTACATCAAAATCCGCCTGACGTACCCGTCGCTCATACTCTTTATATAATTGCGCGCGAGATGCCTTCTGGGTTGCTAGCACACCCTGTTGACCGGAAAGAACGGGAAGGCTGAACTGTAGCTCAAGTCCTAAAGCATTAACCGGTTCATAGACATCCCTGCTACGCGTCAACATGACTCCCACCGATGGAAACTGTGCCAGAACGGCTTGCCGGACGCGCTCCTCCTGACTTTTATAGCCTTGCTGCAACGCCCTGAGATCAGGACGAATCTGGCTGAGCCTCTCCAGATGACTTTGTGCTTCATGTATCGCTTCAGGATAATACTCGGGAAAACCTGACAGACGTACAGGAACACCAGGATCAAGGCCCAACAACGTGTGCAACGTGACTTGCCCCTGCTCCGATGCAAGCTCGGCTGACTGGCGCAGACGCTCCATAGAAGCCTTTAGCATGTGCAAATGATGCAGCTGATCATCGCGTAGCAAACCCTGCTTTTCCTGCTGCAAGGCATAAAGCTCCCATTGGTGCAGCTGATTAAGAAAACTCTCAAGACTGTGCAACCTTTGTTCTGCATAGACTTGTTGCACAAAAGCCTGCTCAGCTGCCGCAATCACCTGCCACTGTTGCCAATAACGATCGAGCCGAATCTGATTGAAGTGTGCTTCAGCCGCCCTATGCACAGAATCGTGCTCAAGCCATACTCCAGTATCAAAACCAAGCCCGTACTGATAGCCTTGGGTTGAACGTCCCATGGCTCGCTCTCGTCCAGCCTGTACTTGGGGATCTGGAAGCAGTCCGGCCGAGAATGCCTCGGCCTCTGCCACTTGCTCAGCCTGAGCTGCCGATTCAAGTTCAGGATTATGCAAGACTGCCAAGACTGCAACCGTCAGCATGTTCCAAGGTTGAGTTGCATCAAGTTTGACCTTCTTCAATGCTGGCAGTTCCAGCTGCGATACACTCGCTTTAAACGTCGGCCATTTTGCATCATCCACCAACACGGGAAGTGGTTTTGCCACATAACGGGTGCAGTGTCCGAGGGTCATACCCAAAATCATCATGATGAACCCTCGAGCGAACCTCATAAGCTGGCTCCATCACCCACTTTGTTTTTGTTGCGCTGGTACAAATAAAGTGCCGGAATGAGGTTGGTACTCCGAACTGCACTCCACAACAGCCCTCCCAATAGCACCACGGCCATGCCCTGCTCTGGAGCTGCACCCTCGCCCCAACCCATTGCAGTGGGTAACATGCCCAGAACGGCGGTTAGTACGGTCAAGACAATGGGCCGAAACCGAACCTCAATGGCTTCCTCAACCGCTTCAGTAGCTGTCATGCCCTGACGTTCGTTGCTTTGGATGCGATCAAAGAGCACAATGCTGTGACGCAGTCCTATCCCGACAAGAGTCAACAAACCAATCATCCCGGTAGCGTTGATCCCTATACCCGTTACCGCCAGAGCAACCAGTCCCCCGGTCAAGGCCAGTGGGATTTCCAGCATCAGCAGGGCGGGCACAAGCAACCCCTCAAATTGCACCATCAGAATGGCGAGCAAAAGTGCCAACGCCATCAAACCTGCCAGGAAGATGGCCACAACCGTGTGTTCAAGCTCCTCGGCCAGACCTCCAAAAGAGATCCGATAACCTTTGGGTATGTGAATCCCACGTAAGGCTGATCGGGCTGCTTGCTCGGTTGCCAACAAGGGACCACTGGGTGTTGCCAGTATGTCGAGTGATCGAACTCCCATAACATGATGCAACTGGTTCGGGACTGTGTTGAAATATATTTTTGCCAGTTGACCCAAGGGAATAAAGCCCTGGCCTGTTTGTACAGGTACGTTCGCCAGTTCTTGCAGCGATTGTTGGTTGGCATCAGCCAGGCGTAGATAAATTGGCTGGTGGCTTACGCCATTGGGTACCTCGGCAACGATCTGCCCGGAAAGCATCAGATGAAGCTGATAAGCGAGATCAGTTGCCGTGATGCCGGCCATCTGCAAGGCCTGGGGCTTTGGCTCAATACCGAGCGTAGTTACCGGATAACCATCATTGTCAAATACATCACTCAACGACGGTATCTGACGCAGTCGTTGGGTTATTTGTTCCGCAAGCGGCCGCAACACCTGCACCTGGTCTCCAAACACGTGCACGATAAAAGGCTGCGGCAATCCGGACAAACTTTCACCAACGCGTTCCACCGTGGGTGTATCAATAGCTACCTGCACACCTGGTAAACGGATCGCAGACCGAATCCTGAGACTCAAGGTACCTAGTGACTGAACAGAAATTCCGGGGCGAAGCATTAAGGTAATCTCACCCGCGTAGGCTGGCTCAGTATAGTCCGTGGATGCAGCGGACCCAATGCGGGCAAAGACATGTTGAATTCCAGAAATCCGAGACAATACCGATGTCATCCGCTTGGCTGCCTCCTCAGTTTCGGAGAGTGAGGTTCCAGGCGGCAAAGTAAAAGACACCAGCAAGGCACCTTCACCAGGTAGAGGCAGAAAATCGACCGGTAGCCAGGTCAGCACGACCAGACTCACCATCATGGTCAGCAAAGTCAGAGCCAGGCTGAGCTTTGGTGCTCTGCTGACCCAACGAAATAAAACCCGATTAGCCCGCCGCAGCCACGAAAGAACCCAGCGTGCTGTTGCCTGATCAGAGCCCTCAAATCCTTTGGTCAATCCAAGACCTAGCGGAATCACGACCAGAGATACCAACATTGAGGCTAAAAGAGCAAGGACCATGGCCAGCGCAAATGGCACAAAAAATACCGCAGTTAATCCACTCAAAAAAAGCAGAGGAACATACATGGCAACATTGGTCAGTGTTGAGCTGATATCAGGTACCAGCATCTGCTGCACACCTCTTCGAATCCCCTCCCAGTGCTGATCACCAATCGCCCAACGTTGCTGGATGCTCTCCAGAATGATGATGGCATCATCAGCAAGCAACCCTACCGCAACAGTGAGTGCTCCCAGGGTCATGATATTCAAATCCTGCCCAAGCGCATGCAGACCAGCAATACCAAGCAGCAGCGAGAGCGGAATGCTAAAAGCCAGCACCATGACCTGCCGCCCAGATCCCAGTACCGCATAAAGTACCAGAATGGCAAAGAATGCTCCGAGCAAAAGGTTCCGGCCAAGATCTGTTTCGATCTGTTGCACCAGATGTCCTTGACGGTACAGTGGAATCCAGTGTACGCCCTGAGGAAGGGCCGATAATGTTTCGTGCAATACCCGCTGAATGGCCGCATCAACCTCCGTCGTTGACACACCTGCCTGTTTGACAACCCGAAGTGCCACAGTACTATGACCATCCAGTTCAACCGCATGATGTTCCGGAATGCCAGCACGCTCAATATGCGCCAGCGCCTCAAGAGGTACCGTGCCGGCATTGGTAGGTACCGATAATTGCGCCAGATCCGAACGACGTAAAGGTAGACTCTTTAGTTCAACTGGCACATCCTGATGCCCGAGTTCCAAAGCACCTACTGCTGAAAAAGCAAACTGATCCTTAACCGCTTTTGCAAGTTGCTCCACTCCGACACCATAACTTTGCAATGCCGAAAGATCAGGCTGAATCCACAATGCCTCCTCGCCTGCTCCATAGGCCTGCACCGACTGAATACCGGGAATGGCCCGCAGTGCCGGAACAACGTACGTTGAAACTGCATGCTGAACCGCTACCGGATCGACATTTGACGGAATCTCTGCCGCCTGGTCAGACACCTCTTGAACCGATTGTCCCATGAGTTCAGCATGCGGATGAACCCCTTGCGGTAAATCCGGTTGGGCGCGCGCCAGAGCTGCTTCTACATTGAGCAGATCGGTATCCGCTCCATTGGATCCCCGGAACCGGATATCGATCTCCACACTGCCGTGCCCCATCAGAGCGTGCACAGAGTCAAGATCAGAAAGATTGAGGATCTGTGCCTCAAGTGGGGCAACTAACTGACGCTCCAGTTCAACCGTCGACGAACCATCCTGGCGGACAAAAACCTGCACCTGTGGAAAGTCCAGAGCCGGCAAAACCTCGACCGGGGTAAGCCATACTGCCCTAACCGCAGCGAGAATCAGCATGGGCAAGCCGATCAAGGTCGTAACCCGAAACAGACGCAGTGCCAGTGATGTGCGCAGCAAACCTAAGAACATCATGTGATCAATCCGGCAACTGGTAATTATTGGCAATATCGTGGTGGTAACGCAGATAGGCATCACGAATGACGACATGCATACCGTCTGACAACCCTGCAGTCACTTCGGTCCACCAACCATGAACAGCCCCAAGTTGTACCGCTTGGGCATGTTCCCCCTGGGGCGTCTGAATCAAAACCCACCATTGCCCCTGATCCAAAACAAGTGCCCGCGTGGGTACCTGAACAACGGATTGCAAACCTCCCTGAAGCACAAGGCGACCCGCCAGGCCCTGCTCAAGTTGCAACCGATGCTTACTCGAGGACAGGGCATTCATCCCCACTTGTACACCCATACCTTTTGCAAGCCGACTCAGCACACGCACAGACCACGTGTCCATTGAACCCGCTGGAGTAAAGACACCCGTCATGCCAGTCCTGACTTCTTGGGCTGCTGAACCATAGAAAGTAGCCGTCAACCAGAGCTGTCCTGCGGGGATCAACGTCAGTATCGGGCTGCCTGCGGCAAGATTCTGGCCATTGGCTGCCTGAATGTTAAGAATCGTCCCGGAAACTGGGGCATAGATGATGCTTTCAATGGCCAACATACGCGATTGATGCCGTGCTAAAGCGAGCAGATTGGCTGCATTGTTCTGTTTTAGCTGTGCATCAAGCAGATCAGCACGTGTTAAGCGATGCGCCTGCAAAAGCAGCTTCGTCAGGGCCATCTGCTTGTCACGAAGATCGAGCTCTGTTTGCGCATGTTTCTGCTGCACCCGCATGTATTCCTGCATAGCAGACAATTTGCTTCCGCCAAGACGTGCCAGTATCTCTCCCGCCTTTACCTCTGCACCAGGCAACAAACGCAATTGCTGAAGTGTACCTTCCGTGCTGGCCTTGATGCTCAGTGTCTGTACCGGCTCAACCACTGCATAGGTTGAGTACAACAGGGGCTTCTGTTCTACCTTGACGGTCAGCGTATCCTCGGGCTTCATGGTTACAGCTGATGGTGTACCAACCATCCCAATGCTTAGACCCAGAATGAGCCACGAGCAGACAGAACCTGAGAAAAACAATGGCATGAACTTTTTCATTGGAAACAGGCAGTCGACAAGATTACAGGAGTATACTACGACAATCGTCGTAGTATGGCAACCATTCTTTCTCTGCCGATAGTACCTACAAAGTCCAACGCAAAAGCCAGGCCACCATGGGAGCAGCCAGGAATAATCCTACAACTAGCCCGGAAACCCACAACCCTGTCATCATCAGGATTTCAAAACCCCAATGAATCCTTGGAGTTGGGGTATTTTTGAACGGTGTGCATTGGGCTCGCAAAAGATGGTTGATACGCTGACGCAACAGAACATCTGGTCTCGTCAATGCTACCCGCGCCCCCATCAGGATTGGCACCTGCAATGTACGGCCAAGCTCCTGCTGATAGCGTACCGTTTTCAGAATGGCTGTTGCCAAATCCATCGGGTCCGCGCCTAGTGTCACGGCTTCAAGATCGCGCAACTGTTCCAGGCATTCCAGCCAAGCCAGAAATCGCTGCTGCGCATCAGGCCATGGCCACTGCACATCAACAGCAATCTGGGCCAGCCAGACCCGTAAGGGGTCCCGATGTCGACGATGTGCATATTCATGCAAATAGGTCGCAAGCCATTCTGTGGGTGTCCAGCGCGACTGTAGCGCAGCATCACAGTACAGACGCGGTCGCCATAGACCATAGGTATGGATTCGTGTTTGTGTGGGATGCTTAAGGAGGCTGACCAAGGCCCGAATCAAGGCCCGACCGACAATCATCATGAAGGGCACAGCCAAAAGAACAACCACTACAGGATTCATGCGATCACGCACCGGATCGGGTTCGGCAAGAGCCCAACCCAGCAAACACGTACCGATCCAACTTGCCGGTAGCAAGGGTAGCCAGAGTTGCCTCCAGGACATACGCTCAGCCAGCCAGTCATCTGCATTTCCGGGTTCGACGGACGTTCGTGCCGCACCGAACTGCAGGGTCAGCCCCCCAAGAATCAGCAACAACAGTGCTGTAAGGGTTTCACGCTCCATCGCTGTTCTCGTTACGCAGTTTCTGAATGGCCTGCTCCAGCTCATCAATAAGCCGAGGCTCAATATCTGCTGCAGCTTCCACCAGAGCGGCAGCTGCGGCCCGCGGAGCTTGACCAAGAAATCGTCCCAGCAAAGTCCGGGCACGCAGTTGCTCAACACGCGACCGATCGACACAGGGACGATACAAAAAAGCTCCTCCCACACGAATACGTTCAATCAATCCCTTGTCACGCAATCGGTCTACCACCTTGGCCGTTGTCGTATAGACCGTACCCGCAGGCACTCCAATACGCTCATGCAGGTCACGAACTGAAACCTGACCAAGTTCCCAGATTTGCACCAGTACGGTGTATTCGAGCGAGT
>JAJZUM010000143.1 GCA_021848605.1 Pseudomonadota bacterium
AAAACAGGAAGAGTGACGTATTCAAAATATACCAGAAAACTGGCGGTGAGAGAGGGATTCGAACCCTCGATACGTTATTCACGTATACACGCTTTCCAGGCGTGCTCCTTCAACCACTCGGACACCTCACCACGGGATGCGGAATAATAGTCGAATAAGAAGCCATTGGCAAGGTTAGGACAAACAAACTAAGATGTGACCATTTACCCCATCCTGATGGAAGGAATATGTTTATGTTATTTCGTCGAGTATTGTCCCTAGTGGTATTTCTGACATCTGTTTTGTATGTCCAGGCAGATGCGGTTGGTTTGCCAGATCACTTGTTGTCTGATGCCAAGTCAGGTCAGGCCGATGCTCAAAATCAGCTTGCCTCCAGACTGGTTGGCCTGGTGGGTCATGAACAGGAAGCTGTTCAATGGTTTCAGAAAGCGGCCAATCAGGGTCAGGTCAACGCCGAGTTTAACCTTGGTGTCCTCTACCTGCAGGGGCACCTGGTTCCTCATGATGTTGCCAAAGCCCAAAGCTGGTTTTTGCGTGCAGCTGAGCACAATATGGCTGCAGCCCAGTTCAACCTTGGCATCATGTACGACCACGGACTTCTTGGTCGCAAGGATCCAGCCAAAGCCCGGCAATGGTATGAAAAGGCTGCTTTGCAAGGCTATGCACTGGCGCAAAACAATCTTGGCATTGCCGAAGAATTCGGCATTGGCGGTGATCGGGATCTTGCCAAGGCAAAATCGTGGTTTACCAAGGCAGCCTGGCAGGGGCTTGCTATTGCCCAGAACAATCTTGGCTACCTGTTGGAACATTACGGCAACCCTTCCGAGCAGTCGAGTGCAATACAGTGGTATCAGAAAGCGGCTGAACAAGGCTATGCCGCTGCGCAAAACAATCTGGGTGTGATTTACGAATATGGGCATGGTGTGCCTGCTGATTTTTCACAAGCCGCCTATTGGTATACCAAGGCGGCCTTGCAGCAGGATTACTTTGCTCAAAACAACCTGGCATTTCTTTATGAGACTGGTCAGGGTGTGGCAAAGGATCTTCCAGAAGCTGTATCCCTGTATCGTCTTTCATCACGCCAAGGATGTGCTGAAGCCCAGAATGCTCTGGGGTACCTCTACGAACATGGTAAGGGTGTAGCGAAAGATCCGATCAGAGCTTTTGACTTGTTTCAGCGTGCCGCCGACCAAAATCTGGCTGCCGCATCCTACCACCTTGCCGTCATGTACCGTTATGGTGAAGGTGTTGACGTGAATATGCCCAAGGCTTTCACTTATTATGAACGTGCTGCTCAGGAACATGATCCACGGGCTTTGCGTGGGCTTGCATCGATGTATCGTTTGGGGCAGGGTGTAGCCAAGTCTGAACTCAAGGCTTATGTGTTCTACAAAACTGCATCTGTAGAAGGTGCTCCGGGTACAGCTTTGGTTCAACGTGCCCAGCAGCATGCCGATGCACTGGTTCAGCGTCTGAATGGCGATGAGAAATCGCAAGCCAATCGTCTTGTGCAGCAAATTCTGCATGGCGCTCCTCTGAGTGAACTGCTCGGCAGTTGATGGTTTTGAATGGGACTTAAACATTGAAAATACAATGGGTTGTCACTTTGGTTTTGCTGCTTGTGGGCTGTTCGGTTAATACACCGGTATTACGTACGGTTGCGCACGTTGATTTGCATCGTTATCTTGGTCATTGGTATGAAATTGCTCATAATCCAATGTTTTTTCAAAGACAATGTCTAAGTTCAACCCAAGCGGATTATCAACTGGATGCGCGGGGTCACTTTATCGTCGTCAATCGCTGCAAAACGGATCAGGGCTGGGAACAGGTTCAGGGTAAAGCCTATGTCGTGCACGGTTCTGGAGGGGCACGTTTGCGCGTGACCTTCTTTTGGCCATTCTATGGAGATTACTGGATTATCGGTCTAAGCCCTGACTACCACTGGGCACTTGTTGGTGAGCCGTCACGCAAGTACCTGTGGCTTTTAGCACGCCAGCCTCGCCTTCCTGTTTCGGAGGTGCAACAGGCATTGTCCATTGCCCGTTCACAAGGCTATAACTTGAGCCACCTTGAGTTTACGCCTCCCTGAACGCTCAGATTATGGTTTCTGCTGTCGTTTAGAATCAGAGGCATGACTCGTCTTTTTCTGATCTCTCATCATTGATGAGTTAAAAGCTGCTGGTCTACATGACGATGAACGGTATCAATCACTTTCAGGATTGTCTTCTATACTGATAAGCACGGGGATTGGCTGCTGTACCTTTTTAGTCCGATACAGGGATCGAGTCAGCGTCCCGATATGATACAACGATGGAATAAAGTGGGGTGTAGTGTACGTGGGGTGGGCAAGGATTTGCCCGTAGGCGTAATGATCATTGGACACTGTCATGGATGCATACGGCGTTCTTTTAAGCCGTTGCATGATGCAACAATGTACTTGCAGAACCAGGTAATGATTCATGATCTTTATGAACTCCCCTCGGATCGCCCAAAAAGTCAATGGGATGTTGATTTTACTTGTTTCTGCAATCCTGATTCTGCTCGGAACCATCAATTATCAGACGACTTCGCAGCATTTGCTTCGGCAAATGCTTTTGGACCAAGTTGCCTTACAAAACCGGTTGCAAACTTCACTTCGTCTGCCGTTGTGGAATTTTGATGCCAGCCAGGTACGAGAGCAGATCGGTTCAGAGATCAATCCGTTTGTTCCGTACATTGAAGTCATTGATAACTCAGGTATGCGTTATACAGCCGGGGTGGTTCCTGACAAGGACCAGCATCTCGATGTTCTGTCATTTTCCGTGACGTACGTGGTTGCCCATCATCAGCTCGTTCTAGGTACGGTGAAAGCCTATTTTTCAAGCATGCCCATGCATAAAACCTTGAACGTCCTGGTACGCCAAACAATTACTGAATTGGTCGTGCTGGATCTCAGTCTGATTGTTGCCTTGCGGTTGATTCTTAAGGTTTTTATTTTTCGCAGGTTGATCGAACTAAGACAGGCGCTATCGAGAGCGCTCATTGTGTCAGACCCACTTGAAACCATTATGATCCTTGAAGAAAACCATGATGAAGTTGGTCAGGTTGCCCAACAGGTGAATGAGATCATCCATCGATTGTTGAATGATCTTGTTGCTCGGCAACGTGCTGAGGCACAAGCGCTGCAGGCACTGGATCAGCTGACACAGGCCAAAGAAATACTCGTCCAAAATGAAAAAATGGCAGCCTTGGGGGCGTTAGTCGCCGGTATTGCCCATGAATTGAATACACCCATCGGCAATGCTCTGACCGTTGCAACTTTAGTTCAGGAGTGTAGCCAAATGCTGAACCAGATTGTTTCCAAGGGAGCCATCACCAAATCATCCTTACAGGAACATCTATCCCAAATTGTTGATTGCTCAAATGTGATGGTCAGTAACGTTAAAAAAGCCGCTGAATTAGTGAACAAGTTTAAACAAATTGCGGTTAACCAATCCAGCGTCCAGCGTCAGTCATTCATTCTCCAGGAATTGATCAGTGATGTTTTGGGTGCACATCAATACATATTGAACAAGGCAGATATTAAAATTGTACGTGAGGATCAAGAACCCATTTTTATGGACAGCTTTCCTGGGCCACTCAGTCAGGTGTTTGGTCAATTGATTGTCAATGCTGTTCAACATGCGTTCCCTGCCGGGTTTAATCCCGCGGTCATTACCTTGCGTTGTTCATTAAACAACATGGATGATCAGGTTTTGATCGAATGTGAAGATAATGGGCGTGGTATTGAACCCCAGCATCGTCCACACGTTTTTGAGCCATTCTTTACAACGCGGATGGGGCAGGGAGGGTCAGGGCTTGGACTGCATACCCTACACAATATTGTAACGGGTCTATTGAAAGGCAGTGTACAAGTCGAGATGCCCCGGTCAGGCTCTGGAACCCGGTTCCTTCTTCGTCTGCCAAGAAAAACACCGATTGGGGCAGATCAATCGTGAACTCTTCTCATGCGGTGCTGATATTGCTTGCCTTGAGTATCATTTAATTCATGCCCACAGTTGGGCTGATACGGAACAGGGTGCTTTTGTTGGGTATGTGCGTGCCGGGGCTGGTATAACGCGACAAGGTGGTCCAGAGAATTGTTATTATCTTGGTAATGGTGACGGACATGGTTATCGGTTAGGAAATGAGTGCGACACCTACATTGAACTCGGCTATGCACATACCATTGCACATAGTGATGATGGGCTTATTTTTACCGGCTATGCCATGCTAAATGACTATTCTCCGACATCGGGCGTTGGAGGTACTCCTCAATTGGCTCAGATGTTTGTTCAGGCGACTGGACTGGAAGCATTGCATGGTGCACGCCTGTGGATGGGTGAACGCTATTATGGTCGTCAAGACATATACAGTATGGATTTGCAATATATCAATCTGGACGGAGTAGGTGCGGGAATTGATCGTTGGCCAGTACCTGCGGGCGGGCAACTGAGCTACGCAATATTTAAGGATAACGATACGAATAACCTTCCTGTGAGTATGAGTCCTGGCATTCATGATTCCAACTCGGCTATTCGTCAGGATGTCTTATACCGAGATATTCCACTCCCTAAACTGGGTACACTGGACGTGATTTTTGGATGGATACTACCCAGTTCGCCACATACCGAAACGCCGCGTCATGGTGGCTATAATATTCATGTTTTTGAACATCAACACGATTCATGGGGCTGGAATACCATTGGATTTCAGTTTGGTGTTGGGCCTGGGACAGGTCGGGGAGATCCTGAAGTCTTTCATGCGGCAACGCCATTTACAGCTTTTGCATCGGTTCAGGATGCTAGTGCTCCTGATGCTCTATGTTGCAATCGTATGGGACAGTCCGGTTCAACGTTGCTTGGTTCAGCTGATCGACGTTTACGACTTTTTGAATATTTGATACTGCAACCGAACGAACATGTGGCTGCATCCTTTGATATGCTTCATCAGGCAGACCAATCCCCAGTCTATGGCGGTACATCATCGTGGGATTCACTGGGATTTCGTCCGGAGTATATCGTAGCCCGCCACTTTAAATTGCAAATGGAAATTTCCCGTGATCGGGTGACTTATCCTGGGGTACCTGTTGAGTGGCTTGCTAAATATACAATAGCACCGACCTTCACGTTAGGAAGAGGTTTTTTTGATCGACCGGAATTGCGTTGGTATCTTACCTACGCTCTCTGGAACCAGGCCGCTATTGCAACGATCAACGCCAATAATAATGCGGGTTCCATCGGTATCTCACGATCAGATATTTCAACAGGCCTGCAGTTTGAATCCTGGTGGGGATCGTCATGGTACTGAGGAAGCGAATGCACACCGATCAGGTAGGGTATTCATGAATCTCAATGTTCTTATCATGCTGCTTGTCATCTTGTTAACTACTGCAGCTCAGGCCGAAGAGTTACACGTGTGGTTGTTGGCAGTAAACGGAGCGCAGCGTAGTGCATTTGCTCTGGAAGTCAGTCGCTTTGAGAAGATTTATCCAGGTGTCAATGTGCAATTGAATATTTTGGAAAATGAAGCTTATAAAAAAATGCTGTTTACTACTTTGCGGCAAAAGCAGGCACCCGATGTGCTGTTTATGTTTGGCGGTCGAGACATTGAAGATGCGGTGCAACAAAATCTGATTCATTCACTTGAACCACAGTGGCAGTCAGCATGGAAAAACCAACTCAGTCCGGCGGCCTCCAGTGCGGTGATGGTCAATGGGCAGCATTACGGATTGCCGCTTGACTACTATGCCTGGGGCATCTATTACAATATTGCAGTATTTCACCACTATGGTATTGAGCCGCCCCATACTTGGAAGGATTTACTCAATACCTGTATGGTGCTGCGACAGAACCAAATGACTCCATTTGCATTGGGTTCGAAAGAGCTCTGGCCTGTTGCAGCATGGTTTGATAATCTGGATCTGCGACTTAATGGATTACAATTTCATCTTGAATTGCTCAGGGGGCGGCAGTCCTGGAATGATCCCCGAGTGTCTCGGGTTTTTGCGTACTGGCAACAACTGATGAGTTCTGGCTGTTTTATGCTGGGTCATGAAAAGTTTGGATGGAGGGATGTTTTGCCGTTTTTGTATCATCGTCAGGCAGCAATGATGTTGATGGGTAATTTTTGGACTGCCCAAATTCCATCTCCCCTGCGCACCGATTTTGCACTTATTCCATTTCCCGTGATTGATCCTCATGTTCCTGATTTTGAAGATTCACCCACCGATGTTTTGGTGATTTCTTCAAGGACACGTCATCTTGAATTAGCTCAGAAGTTTCTTGATTTTTTTGCCCTGATTCCGGTTCAGGATGATATTGCTCATTCAGTGGGTATGCTGGCTGTTCATCGAGGTTTTCATCTTGAACAAGATCCATTCATCGTAGAAAGCCGTTTGATTATCGATCATGCGCAGGGGGTTGCACAATATTTTGACCGTGATGCTGGAGCACTTTTTTCTGACAAGGCAATGAATATTCTTGAACAATTCATGCTCAACAAGGAGGATGCTATTCATGCTCAGAATGAGCTCGATCATCTAAGTCAAAAACTCAATGGGTATTGAAAAATATCGTAATTTTTTAATGTACTTTCTAAATCTTAGGACAGTATATTCACTGTTTTTATGTTGTTGTGGTAGCATCAGCAGATGAGATGTAAACGTCATTTCGATGGTGGAACCATCGATCATCATTCGCTTCAAATCATGCGCCAATAAGCGATTAAAGCAGTGGGTCAGGGTGATTCGCCTGCACAGATTGCACGTGTATTAGGTATTAATGTTCGTTTCGTGTATCGGTGGATCGCTTATGATTTGGGGAGACAAAACGCTCTTTCGTTTGGCAAAAAACTGGCTTTGAGTTCACTCAGTCGTTTGGTGCGGATTATGGGTTTTCGGTTCAAAAGCCCCTGTACCCTGCCTGGCAGCAGGATGATCGTTTGGTGAACGTCTGGATGGCAGAGACATCCCCGTCGATTCAGGCACACGCCAAGGCCGAAGGCACCGAGATTTACTTTGCCGATGAACTGGGCATGTGTTCGGATCATTATGCAGGAACAACGTGG
>JAJZUM010000144.1 GCA_021848605.1 Pseudomonadota bacterium
ATCTTGCCTGGCGTAACATACCGTTGGTCATGACATTGACACAGATACGCAGCCCGTCAACCAACGGCACCCCGCTCTGACTGAGAATACTCAGCGTAGCGGCCATACGAGCCGTATTGGCATCGCGAATCAACGCTCCAACCAAGGGTATTCTGAGCAGCAGTGCATCATACTGTAAACGAATGGCCGGTTGCAGCAGCGCCCGACGCAGAAAAAAAACAGCTGCCGCCAACATCAAAACCATCAACCACAACCAGTGACGAAAGAGCGAACTGGTGGCAATCAGTCCACGGGTCAAGAGCGGCAACTGCTGATGTGAACTGTCAAAGACCCGGACAATATCGGGAACGACCCAAGTCATCAAAGCGATGATGATCAACACCGACAGCAGAGTCAGAATCACCGGATAAATCAGGGCATGCTGTACTTTCTTGCGCGTTTCAAAACGACTCTCGGTATAATCCGCCAATTGCATGAGGACACCGTCCAGATGACCGGATTGCTCGCCGGCATGCACGGTTGCCCGATACAATTCGGGAAATGCACCAGGAAACTCCGCCATTCCCTGTGCTAGGGTATAACCCTCCAGAACCTTCGCCCGTACCGCCGTCATGACGCTGCGCACCTGGGGTTTGGCCGCCTGTTTGGAAAGGGCACGCAATGCTTCTTCAAGCGGAATGCCAGCCTGCACCAGGGTAGCCAATTGACGGGTTAGCAAAGCCAGATCCCAAGCACTGATTCGCTGCCCCAGCAAACCCATACCACCCACACTGCGTTGCTGTTGCGCCGCCTGACGAATCTCCAAAGGCACCCAACCACGATCGCGCAACAATTGTCGGACCTGCCGAACACTGTCCGCCTCTTCGACTCCCCGATGTTTTTTTCCCGTTACGTCTACCCCAACATAATCGAAGGCTGGCATCACTAACCCTCCTGGGTACTACGCAGGACTTCCTCAAGCGAGGTCACACCCTGTAAAACCTTACGGAAACCATCATCACGCATGCTGCTCGATGCGAGCCGGGCCGCCCGTTCAAGATCTTGTTCCGGAGCACGTCCATGGATCATCTGTCGCAAAGTATCATCAAGGGCAATCACTTCATAAATACCGGTACGTCCTCGATAGCCCAGATGATTGCAGACAGCACAACCTCGGGGACGATAAAGCTGGAGTGCTGCCTGCTCCGGAGGACAACCAAGAAGGGCACGCTCTGCATCACTGGCAGGATGAGCTTCCTTACAGTGTGGACAAAGCACACGAACCAGACGCTGTGCCACCACTCCAATCAGCGAAGAAGCCAGCAGGAACGATTCAATCCCCATATCCTGCAAACGAGTTACGGCACCTACCGCAGAATTGGTATGCAAAGTTGAAAGCACCAAATGCCCGGTCAATGAAGCCTGAATGGCTATATCAGCCGTTTCAAGATCTCGAATTTCACCAACCATCACGACATCAGGGTCCTGACGCAGTATCGCACGCAGACCACGAGCAAAAGTCATATCCACTTTGGTATTGACCTGAGTCTGTCCGACACCATCAAGTTGATATTCAATCGGATCTTCTACCGTCAACAGATTACGGCTCTTGTCATTCAGCTCCGTCAATGCCGCATAAAGAGTCGTCGTTTTTCCGGAGCCTGTAGGTCCCGTCACCAGAATAATGCCATGCGGCTTGAAAACCAGATCACGCAATCTTCGATAGTCCTCGGGAACCATACCTAAGTGACTCAGGTTAAGGCGTCCCGCCTGCTTATCGAGCAAACGAAGAACAACGCGCTCTCCAGCTCCTGAAGGCATCGTAGAAACACGGACATCTACTTCACGCCCGGCAACCCGTAAAGAAATGCGTCCGTCTTGAGGGACACGTTTTTCGGCAATATCCAGACGTGCCATCACTTTGATACGAGATACCAGCAGAGGAGCCAACTCACGACGTGGCTGCACCACTTCCCGCAACACGCCATCGACACGAAGGCGAACACTCAGCCGCTTTTCATAAGTTTCAATATGGATGTCAGAAGCATTTTCCCGAACGGCCTCCGTCAGCAAGGCATTGATCAGACGAATGATCGGCGCATCATCCTCCTGATCCATCAAGTCTTCAGTCTCTGGCACCATGGCTGCCAGGCTAGCCAGATCAATCTCATCACCAATACCTTCGGCAATGGCCTGTGATTCAGGATTATCGCTCTGATAGACCTCGGTCATACGGGCATCAAATGTCGCCTGATCCACCTGACGCAACCGTAAAGGAACCGGCAAGGTACGGCGTAACTCCTGATAAACGACCCAGGGAACCTCGGGTAAATGCCAGATCTCCAGAACCGAACCCTGCCATGGACCAAACACCACCCCTTGCCTTCGGGCATAGGAATAGGCAAAACGCTGAGGCGGATGGTCAACCATAGCTGGATTCATAGATGGTTCCTGTTGATCAAACATCAGTGTACGGCCAATTTTAGTGCAACTGTGTGGTGTTTGTGTGCAAAATCCCGGCAAACTACCGTCTGCGCCACAAAAAGATCATGATTCATAAACTTTCCTGACCTTGATGGGTCCGTGTAAAACTGTCCTTTTGCATAACCTGCATCAAATACTTTGATCGCTTCGGGTTACCGAGTTCAAGAATATGTCACACACCCAACTACATCCCTTCTGGAGTTCATTGAGTACTCCCAAGGTCAAGGCTGTGACAAGAAAAGATCCGGGGCGACATAAGACGCCCCGGATGAAGGTGTAGCTGATCGATGCGATTGATCAGCGTTATTGATTGATACTGACATTGAGGTTGGCAGAGGCTTGCAGGCTCAAATTGGCGAGTCCATTCACCGGAATCATCTCACCCCATGATTTGCTTGTGTCATTCCACAGACGCAGATAAACGTAGTAGACATCCCAAGGGTTACCCGTACTCAGACCAGACTGGGTATAGGAAATTGTGGATGTGGTCAGTTGAGCGCTCAAATCCTGACTGGTAACCACGTGGCTCGCATCTGCCACATAGAGCATCAGGTGGTTGTATTTGCCGGCAACCCCGGAAGCGAGCGAGATCGTTCCAGTAATCGTCCCATTCGCCGTGTTACTGCCTTGTGTGGGTGCGGTAAAACTGAAGGTACTGCTGGACGAACCAGATGCTGGAGCATTCAATGTCGTAAAGCTTGCGCTCATCAGGTAATCACCGTAATCATTCACACCAACACTGTAATTGCCATTACCCTCCTTGGGAACGACTGGGGTAAAGCTTAATCCTGACGCAGCATAGGACGCCGTCAACAGACCTGAATTTTCCAGAGCAACCGAATCATAAAACTCGCCTGTTGCCGGGTCTGTACTCCGGAATCGCACGGAATAAGGCACTTTTTCAGCAGGGTCAGTTTGCATGAATACGGCATAGCCAGATGTCAATGGGGTCAATGGGCTAGCAAACTGAGCTGAATACCCGGTCTCTCCGAGCGTAGTCAGACTCAGCTTCGATAAAACCGTAGCACCACTGGATGGCGTTGTTCCGGCAGTAACGGGTACATGTTTAATGACCATGGTTTCCAAATTGCGACCTCGAACCAGAACATGGTAATCAATTGGATTGCCATTAGCATCATTGACTGCGACCGGATAAAGGGTAAATGCCCCAGTCGTGGGATCTACCATGGTTGTGCGCAGGGATGCATAACGGGATTGTGTGGTATCGACAGCTTCAGCCTTGACCACAACATTGTAGGCACAGTTCGCTGCAGGAACCGGCTGGTGGTTGGTTATCGGACACAATTGCGTTGGGTCAACCGAGCCAGTGATGGCTCCAACCTGAGACATATCGAAGTAACGTAACCACGGATTCAAGATATAGCCACGTACTTTGCCATGGTGATAAGCCACAACCGACTTGTTGAGATTGACATCAACGGTAAGATTCAGGGGACTGTTGGCTGTGATCGTGAAGGTTCCTGCCAAACGTACACCCGCCGAGGCAAATGGCACATTCAGTGCGTATTCAACAGGAGCGCCATTTTCAATCCGCTCGACCTGATCATTCCACTGAAGCGCATTGCCATTTGAGTCTGCAATTGCCTGAGCCGAGCTATCAAGAGCACTGGCAGGGCCATCCAGAAACAACCGGATCTGGCGATACGTACCCGTCGGTAGTTGAATGGAACTGAACACTTTATTAAGTGCACCATTATCAAGCGTGGCGAGATCTAAAGTGACAGGCGTTGGTAATGTGTAGGTTTGCCAGGATGCGTCGCTGGCAGACCACGTCTGACTGGCACTGGTATGGAATGCAATTTTTGTTACCGTGATCCAGACATGACTGAAATCACCCGGCGCATCCGTGACATTGACTGTAGCACTACCGAAGCTGGCTGGTGCGACTGATGCGGAAGTAGAACTGGAATTGCCACTACCACAAGCGCCCAGTAGCACTGACAATCCGGCGATCAGAACATATTGTGATGAAGTTGTACGATTCATTATTGCATCCTCATTGGGTTGGATACGACCGTACTTGCGTCGGTCATACCCTATTAACGCCATATAAGGATTTGGTTGACCGGTTCACACAAAAAATGTGAACCGATTCACACGAACTAAAAGCTTTCCTGCATTTGCCACCAAAATGTTGGCCGAGCATCCGGTGCGGATGTGGGTTGGGAAGAGGTCCGCCACGCCACGGATGCATTACTGGTAAAACCATGCCAGGGCTGGGTGATCAACCCAAAGCCTACCCCAGAGAGAGTACGACGGTTATCGCTGGTATTTGGCAAAGGACTATGATACTGATTACCAACAGCAGCATCATAGAATATCGATAAACGAACCTGATCAAGCAGAGCATAGCGTAATTCAGCCGTCCCCAATGCGCCTTGATCGACCAAAGCTTCACCCTGTGGATAAGCACGAACGCCCGTTGGTCCACCTAGGGACAGTTTTTCTTCTGGGTCCATATTATTGTCGGAGAATTGTGTTGTCAGCGCAGCATACAAGCTGAACCGTCCGCGCATCGGTTGCAACGTGTTGGCCGTTGCCAATACTTTGAGATATCGGCCTTGAGTATGATAGGTTTGAGCATCTTGAGCACTTGTATTTGCATCAAGTGCGAGTGAACCACCCGAGAAGGTCATGGAATAAGAAGAAATAGATCCATTCAAACCTTGATGATCTCCATTAAATGCTTCTGAGAACACATCAAGGCGCTTGTGATCAACCACGGTCTGTAACGGTGTCTGCACATCATTCAGATAACGTGAATCATAAACAATCTGAATATTCAGATTGTTATATTGATTACGAATCAGTGGCTTGATCACATAAACACTCGTACTGCTTGCTGTACCATGTGCATGTAACGAGCTAAATTCCTTGCCTAATGCATAGGACAAGTCGCCATAAGCAGCCCCAAGCCGCATGCCATCCCCAGCAACCGGCACATCATACGCAACACGCCCATACTTTGAACCCCCAAACTCAGAGTCCATCAAATAAGCACTTAGATGATCGCCCACCCTTAAAGGACTAAGCAGATCAAGCTGTGTATAGGTTCGCAAAGCACCGGTATAACGATTACCCCAGTCATCAACACCAACATTACCTTTAAACCGTGGCGATGCCTCTGCAAAGGTCAGAAAATCAGAGGTACCGGGAACTGATCCAGGTCTAATCAGCCCATGGGCCACAACGCCAGGAAGATCATTCATCAAATATAATTGTTGTTCAAGGTCCTGTTTCTTGATGGCTGCTTTTCCATAAAGTGGCTGCATAAACCAATCCAGAACTGAAGATCGTACATGACTCGTGTTCTTGACATAAAGTTTGTCAAAACGACCTTCAAGCACCTCAATCACCACATCACCCTGACTCACATCCTGTGCTGGAACATAAGCTCTCGCCAACATGTATCCATGATCATGGTAATAACGTGTAATCCGGCCCGCAAGGAACCAGAGGTCACCTAAGGTTATATCTTTGCCTTCGGAAGACTGAAACATAGGTTCCAGTTCCTTGTTGCTGATCGAGCGATTACCCAAAAGCCTGATATGGTTGACACGAAAAGGAGTCTGATCAAACTGTCGCATCGGCGCGTTATCTTGTATCGGTGCCAGAACGACTCTCCCTGTATCGGGCACAGGAACAAGATCACTCGGTGCCACCTGATTCAGAAGTTGTCCGGCATCAGGAGCAAACGTAGCCGCAACAGCACTCATAGAACACAAAAAAAGGCCAAACGCTGCCCACCTTGGCTTGCGCATGTTTCAGTCTCCCCCATCAGCTATCTTAGTAAAATCAAGAAAAGAGGCCAACGAGTCGGCCTCTTAGAAATCAGAACCCATGCGGCAAGCGCATACCCAAGTTGGTCAGCAGCGGCTGGGTTCTCTTGCCATGCCGATACAGCTCACGTAACTCCATCAACTCATCATCAAAATTCTGCGACATATCGGTATTGCCATCGATGCCGCCAGCTGTTGAAGGCAGGTTATTCAATTCAGCAATCAACTGATTGCTAATATCCTGACTATCAAGAACTGCAAGCTGGTTAATCGAATCAGGACTGGTAGGAAAGCCACTATAACTGATCGCAGTCAGCCCACTGACAATCATGGTCTGAGGCGAAAATTGAGCTGGATCAGAACCAAACGAAGGCAATGCAAAAGTACTTGCCACTGTTGCTGGGATCGTTGTCGAAACGGAATTCTGGTTCAACACATAATTACCTGCTGAAGATCCATCCAGCCCCAAGTTAGAAAGCGTAATAGTTGTTCCCGATGAAGTAGTTGTTACTTGAGAAGAACCTGCTGTCACCGATACCTGATCTCCAGGAACAACATTACCACTATTGACAGCAACTTGGTTTGTTTGAGGATTGATGCCAACCGTCAGGGTACGAGGAGTGATATCAGCTGCTAGCGGCGTCGTAGGCTGGGTCAAGGTGTAGTTACCTGCACCCGAACCCGTCAGGCCCGCCGTTACCGTAATCCCATTCCCCACGTTCGACTGGGCAAAGGTGCCGGTCACTCCCACCTGATCACTGCCCACCACACCATTTAACTGCGTATCGGTCACCGTCGCACTGGTATTGCCGTCATAAAC
>JAJZUM010000145.1 GCA_021848605.1 Pseudomonadota bacterium
AAAACAATGGATCATGGTGGTTGTTGTGTTGGCGGCAGTGGTCTTAGTCATCGTTATTGGTCTTAAAGTCTCGGATCCCTATGGCCAATCAGCCAAATTTTCTCAGGCAAGATCTGCAAAACCACCCTTTTCTTTGCCTTTGGATACGATTCATCCTGAACAGCAATGGCTTAACCAAGGCGAACAACGAATCAGCCAGCTTGACCAGAGAGAAAGCCGGCTCGAGGACATGTTGAAGAATCTGGAGGTGGTTCATCAGCCAGCACCCGTCACTCCTATGCAGGCATCGTCTCAAGCTCTACCCTTAGTTCCAGATGCGCCACTGGCAACATTGCCACTTCCCGCAGTTATGCCGTCACAGAACAGAATCCCCAAAGATGGAGATGTTGCTGTCGATGAACCAATACATGCTCACTCGGTTGGTTTATCCGGGCAAAAGAGTACGCTCAATACACCGACTTCTATACAGGTCGATAAGGTCCAAGAGTGGGAAGTGCCTACGGCATCGGTACCAGCGGACAATCATTCGACGCAGGCCAAGTCTACCGATTGGGATGGTCAGTTTATTCCAGCTGGCTCATTTGCCAAGGTGGTTTTGCTTTCAGGATTTGATGTGCCAACAGGTGGTCAGGCGAGCCAGAATGCGCTGCCGTTGGTGATGCGCGTCAAATCGTTCATGCAACTGCCAAACAGTGTCAAAGCCAATATCAAGGAATGTTTTATAACTGGTTCAGGGTATGGCGATTTGGCGAGTGAGCGCGCCTACATCCGAACGGAGCGATTGAGTTGTGTATTCAAGGATGGGCATGTTCTCGAACGGAAAATCAAGGGCCATGTACTTGGAGAAGATGCGACATTTGGGTTACGTGGAAAAGTTATCAGTAAACAGGGCTCTCTTATTGCAAAGTCCTTCTTTTCAGGTCTTTTTTCTGGTATTGGAACCAGTATCGCCCAACAATCACAACTCTTGCAAAGCACTCCTTTAGGTTCTGTCTCAACCATTGATCCAAATCGCAGTTTTCAGGCAGGTTTGGGATCAGGTATGAGTACTTCCAGCAACAAGATTGCTGATTTTTATCTGCAACAGGCCAATCAGATTTTTCCGGTCATTGAAATCGCTGCAGATCGTATTGCTGAAGTATTTCTGATGGAAGGATTTTCACTGCGAGAGGAGAGCAAGGATGCGCATCCACAAGATATGTAGTCTCTTATTCGTTTTTGCAGGCAGTGGGTGTGCAACCCACTATCGTTGTCCCAATTTGCCTAATCACCAGTGCTCAAGCATGTCACAGATCTACGAACGAACGGGGGCAGGCTTTGTGGATGATCGATATGACGCCCAAAAAAATGATAATGAAGTTCCAGTTCGCTCATCAGCAGATCTGTGGCAAGTGCCGGCACCGGATCAACCCCTGCTCATTCCAGAGCGCGTGGTGCGCATTTGGTTAACGCCCTGGCAGGATGAAAAAGGAGATTTACAAACTGGTTATCTGTTCGTCCACGTCCGAAGTCAGGTGTGGAGAATCAACCCATGAGCATCTTTCGATTATTCAATGAGTTTTGGGAATCAGGGACAGACAGTCATCATGATTTTTTTCTCCGCAATCGTTCCTCAAGTCAGATGGCTATTAAATGGTCGGAGCTACAGCTGCCTCAGGCATTTGATGATGGCTTGTTCGTACAGGAAGAATGGCTTGGTTGTGTATTGAAAAATGGTGACACGAGTGTTTTGGGAAAGGAGCCAATTCGATGGCTGGACTGGATCCAGTCAGGGTGGATGATTCAGCACATGATCTGCCAGTGTTCAGAAACGTTGGAGTTTCTGACAGCTCTCAATCTGGATCTGGGTTCAGAACCTGAGGCAATCGGATGTTTTGATCATATTACAGTACCGGCCAGGTGGTGGCATCCTGATGATTTTTTGGCATTTCACAACAAAATGACCGGACTTTGTCAAAAGCAGGCTTATATCGTCAGCCAATTATTGAGTACCCAGTTACCACAGGTTCATATTCGTGAAGATCGGTATGGATTACATATGCACAGCATGACTGGGGTACAAAGTTTTCGTATTGTTCGTCAGGACAATGATAAACCTTTATTGGATCGACCCGTTGAGTCAGGCTGGGTTTTGGATGTTGCCCTAGGTTTTTCTCTGGATGGAAATTTTTATGGTGCTCGTTATACCTGCATGGATCAGCGTGCATGGTTGTGCATGAATCAGGAACCCTATTTTGAGGAAGTGCATTATCGTCCATTGCTTCTTGCCGCCTGCATGCCCATGGGACTGAATCAGATGCGCTGCAGACAGTTGGTACAGTCCCATCGGGTCGATCCGGTTTTCAAGGAAGAAATGAGGAATCCGTTATGAACTCTCTGATCAACAACAAGTTACGCCTTTGGCATGAACGTGAAGCACAAGGGGTCTATCCCGTCGCCGTACAGAGACTGAATGAGACAATCAATGCCCAGAAGCCGATCAGCATGCTTTTGCCTTATCTCTTCGAGGAAGATGATCATCTGTTTGTGAACAAGGACAGTATGGGTTTTATTGTTCAATCGGAACCAGCCACTGGCCTACGAAGTGAGGATTTGCAAAATCTTCAGTCTGTTTTTGTCGGTCATTATCCGGTGGGTACGGTCATCCAGGTTCAACTATGGGGTTATCCACACTGTTTGGAGTGGTTGCAGCGCTGGGCTGAGGCTCGTTCGACTGCAGGCACATTTGGAGAAGAACTTCAAGGCATGCTCGCGGAAAAACGCAAAAGCTTTCTGGCTGGCGGGGATTGGCAAAGTCCCTACAAAGACTCAGGCCTGCTTTTTCGAAATTTTATCGTGTTAATTTCCGTTAGTGTGCCGAGAAAAGGGCGGCAACCTTTGAGCCATGTGGAACGGTCATTATTGACGAGTCTGAGAAGCTCTCTTGTTTCCATTCTTGGTGCAACCCATATGCCTTCCCGAAACGTCTCTGCAGAGCAGTTGGCATTTTGGTTACATGACTGGTTTGCTCCCCATCCTAGTCGAAGTGTTGGACCAAAAGTTTGGCCTGTTGATTCGACAATTCCCTTGAACAGGCAAATGATTCACGATGAATCGCGACTTTATATCACCCCTGACCATATTCAAATGCAATGGCGTGACCATGCCTATGATTGGGTTTCACTGAGTGTACAACGATTTCCTGAACGATGGCATGGCTGTGGCAATAGTGAGTTGATCGGAGGTTTTTTTGATGCTCATCATCATTTGCCATGCCCATGTGCTCTTGTCATGAACGTTGTGGTTCAGGATGAGCTGAATCAGCAAACCCTGGCGCGAACGCGTTTGATGCGTTCAACACAGATGCGAGACACTGAAGTTGGAAAATATGTTCCAGCATGGAAACAGCGGCAGCAGGACTGGAATCTTGTTCATCAGCATATGGGACAAGGTGCGCGATTGGTTCGTGTTTCCTATCAGGTGGTAGCCTGGACGCCAAGGGGAAAGAGACATGCCATGATTCAACAGATTTGCAGCTCGTTTGATCGATTGGGGTGGAATCTGCTACAGGACCGTTATCAACTTCCAATGCGCATGTTGTCTGCACTGCCGATGGGTGTCTGTCAGGAAGTTTCCCGAATCATGGGCATTATGCGTAGTTGGCATACATTGACGACCATTCATTGTACGCATCTGGCACCCTGGGTCGCTGAATGGAAGGGTAATGTTGCCATGCACGAGCGTCCTTTGCTGATGTTGTTTGGACGCAGGGGGCAATACATGTTCCTTAATCCATTCCTGAATCGCAAAGGGAATTTTAATATCGCTGTGGCAGCGGCATCGGGCGCGGGCAAAAGTTTTCTTACCCAGGATTATGTGCTCTCGGTTCTCGCTGCCGGGGGGAGAGTTTTTATCCTCGATTCAGGCGGTTCGTACCGAAATCTATGCAAGCTTTTGAACGGCCGTTACCTTGAGTTTGACAAGGATACCCCCGTTCAACTCGACCCCTGTGCATCCCTGCGTGAGGCGAATGAGACTGAAGTTCATAGCCAGCTCCCCCAGTTGAAGAATCTCCTGGCCTGTATGGCCAGTCCGTTGCAACGCCTTGAGCCCAAAGTACTGGCGATTCTGGAGCAAGCCATTCTCGCGGCATGGAGAGTCCACGGTTCAAACACCTGCCTGGAAAATATCCATCAATGGCTTACCCAAAGTGAACATGGACTAAGTCATGATTTGGCGCTTATGCTCAGTCCGTTTTGCCCCAATGGGATGTATGGCCGATATTTCACCGAGGGGACCGCTCTTGGCGAGGAAAACCTGATTGTTCTTGAATTGGACGGTCTGAATCATCAGCCTGAACTTCAGAGTGTTGTGCTTCTGATGCTCATGCAGCGCATTACCGAGAGTATGTACAAGGGAGACCGTTCCCGACTTAAGGTGTGCATTATTGATGAAGCCTGGAGGCTACTCGGTGATGGGCAGGCAGCAGGCTTCATTGAGGAAGGATATCGAACAGCCAGAAAGTTCGGTGGAGCCTTCATGACGATCACACAAGGTCTGGCTGATTATTTCCGTAATCCAACGACAATGGCATGTTATGCCAACAGTGATTATGTCTTTCTTCTGCGCCAAAAAAACGAGTCGATTGATCAGGCTCGTAAGAATAGTCATCTGGCGTTGGGGCCATGGGAGGAACGTTTATTGCGAAGTCTGACCACTGTGGCCGGTCGTTATTCCGAAATTGCGATACGTTCGCCGGAAGGTTGGTCAGTCGGTCGGCTGGTTGTTGACCCATGGACTGAAAAACTTATGTCAACTCGTGCCGAAGATGTAGCTTCCCTGCTGGCGGCTCAACGACAGGGATACAACATGACAGAAGCCATTGACTTTGTGCTGGGAGCAAGCCATGCCCTTTGAAAAGATTGTCATGGCCATAACGTTGCTGATCGCTGTGCTCAGCATGGTATTCAGCATGGAGCTCCGACACGCATCAAGGCCAGTCATCTCTGTGGATGTTCAAACGTTGATCCGCGAGGAGGTTGATCACACTGCTGTGTTGCACCTCAATCCAGCCCAACGTGTTACCCGGGCAAGCTGGTTCAGCACCACACTGCGCTCTGCCCTGCAACAGCTGGTTACTGATCAGCCGGGTCAGATTGTGCTGGTTGCTCCGGCAGTGCTGGAAGGTTCCGTGGATCAAACAGACTGGGTTCGGAGCTATTTACGACACCATGATGAGGTTGGTTCGCGATGAGGATCACAGGTCGACATATCGGAAAGGTTGGTATGACCATGATCCTGATACTAGGTATGCAGCAATTGGTCGTTGAGATCGGTACGCGAGGATTTCTGGCCATTCCATGGTCAGCAAGTATCCCAGGACATGTATTTTGGGTGGTTCGGGGCACGGTTGTTCCTCAACGAGGCTTGCTTGTCGCATTCAGGCCACCTAGGACTCCCTATGCACCATCAGGCATGTGGTGGATGAAGTATATTGCAGGGCTTCCTGGCGATGCCATTGTGGTTCGGGGAAGAGACGTTTGGGTGCACGGTATTTGGCGTGGGCATTGTGCGAAACGGGCCAGACAGGACCATGCAGTTCTCCAGTGCACGAAGGCGGGTATTATTCCTGCTGGATATGTTTTTGTTTGGGGGACACATCCGCGCTCATTCGATTCAAGGTATGCAGAGGTTGGGCTGATCAATGAAAAGGATTTTATGGGTCATGGCATTCGTTTGTTCTGAGCGTTGTTGGTCATGGACGGAAGATTTGGGTCAATTTGCCCAGGATTATGTCGTTCTTGAGCCTGATCTTGAACAGGCCTGGAGCAATTCTGCAGCACAACCCGAACATCGCAGACAATTCACTAAGGTTTTGGAGCAATATCAGCAGCATCTGCAAGCCTATCTGGATCATCCGACCGGTATGACCTTGCCGGATACCCTACAGACAAGCAGTCACCTGGTTTCCCTGGCCGTTCGTCTTGACCACGATATTCGCGATGCATCCGGACATATCTGGTATCACTCAGGTACGATTCTAGATCCGCTGCAGGTAATTCACTACCATCGCAAGCTTTGTTTTTTTAACCAGGATTCTTCTGTACAGCGCCAATGGCTGGTGAATACCTGTGCGGATCCTGTGCATGCTATCTGGGTCATGGAACAGGGTGCATTTCGTACTTGGGCGGAGCAGCAGACACGTCATGTTTACTTTGACCAATATGGATACCTGGCGCATCGTTTCAGCATCAGGCATCTGCCAGCAGTGGTTTATCAGGATGGTCGTAGGATGCGAGTCGACGAGGTGCTGCCGTGAGAGCTCTTATTATGCTGCTGCTCATGACGGTGTTGCCCGTATGGGCGCTATGCTCTGGTGCCTGGCCAGACCCTGTCAAGGACCTTTGCTGGGACTGCCTTTTTCCCATTGAAGTTGGTGGCAGCCGGGTTGGTCATCAGCCCGATGATGGACCTGATGCGCCAGCACTGTGTTCCTGCCCAGCTCCACCTCCGCTTTTTGTACGCCCGGGCATCGGATTGAGCTACTGGGCTCCGGATCGGGTGGCAGAGGTCGTACGTACACCCTTGTGTTTTCCTTCCATGGGCGGCGTGGTACTAGGGCATTTGCCGATATCCGAAGGGGATGATGTTGGTCGGGAGGGCAGTGGTGGAACACGCAAGTCACAGGGAGCTTTTTATCACGTGCACTGGATGAACATGCCGCTGTGGCAGGCGTTGGGCCTGGTACCGCAAGGCAGTCTGTGCATGAAAGAATCGGGGGTTATGGATGGTTTATGGCTAAGCGAACTTGACCCACTTTGGAATGATGATCTTTTGAGTTTTGCACTGGCTCCAGAAGCCATGCTTTTTGCAAACCTTCCGGCAACGCTGGCCTGTGCCGCTGATGCGCTGAATGCCTCAGTCCGTGATTTTGGATTGGATGCTCTTTTTTGGTGTTCAGGAGGTGAGGGTAGTGTTTATCCATTGTCGGGCCACAAGCAGTATCACACCGGTGGGGTCGATACTTCGATGAACCTGGTGCACCGCATGACCTATAAACTCCACCGTATGGGACTGCT
>JAJZUM010000146.1 GCA_021848605.1 Pseudomonadota bacterium
AGGTCCTGGACTTAGCAAAACCAGCAATGGATCTTCAGCAAAAGCGTCGGCGAGTGAAGTTCGTAGCGCCGCAAACCATTGCCGAACTGAAGCCTCTATGCTTCGAGTACCCAACCGGTCTGCAAGACCATCATAGGCAAGATTCATGATCTGACGATTTTCGAGCATATAACCTAAACCTGACGGCGCTCCCGTCCGATCAGACATGACCCACCAATGCCCATCCGCAGCTCGTGCCAGATCAACTGCATACATCAGGATATAACGACCACCCAACGGACTTATATTCTGTAAACCCCAGATGTATTCCGACTGCCCGTACACCAGGGCTGGAGGAACCAGTCCTTCAGCGATCAATCGTTGTGGACCATAAAGATCGGCAAGCAGAGTATTCAGCAACGTCACCCGTTGCTGGACAGCCCGTTCTATAAACGACCACTCATTCGCCTCAATCAATACGGGCAAAGGGTCAAGAGGCCAGCGAAGGCCTTGGGTTTTATCATGGTTATAACGCTGGAAATGCATTTGCCTCCAGACAATCGTCTGTTCCAGCCGTTGAGAAACCTCAAACGGATCTGGGGCATAGGCATGAGCTTCATCAACAAATCTTTGCCATGCCGGGCGCATGAAGCCTGACGATGCCCAGCATTCATTATAACGCCACAAAGTTTCATCCCCAGCAGATGGCTGTGCAAACAAGCCATGCCAGCTCATGATCTGGCGACTCATGGACGCTCCATCAGTATGTTCTGATCGTCCTCAGATCGAGGGTATAAGGTGAATCCAGCAGGGTTTCTGGCTGAATTGGTGTCCAGTTGCCAACACTATGGCCTGTCGCTGAAAACCTGGCAAGACGCCGACTTTCAGCTTCAAAGGCATTCACCGGGAAAACCTGATCATTACGCCCCCCTGGATGCATCACATGATAGACACATCCTCCCATCGAACGCTGATTCCAGCGATCATAAAGTTCTATAACCAGAGGAGAATCAACCGGCAAGGTCGGATGCATGGCCGATGCCGGCCTCCAGGCACGAAAGCGAACACCGGCCACAGCTTCATGGGGTAAGGGGCCGGGATAAAGAGGCAAAAGGACCTGATTAACCGTCACCTGATAACGCTCGCCAACCGTACCCCTTACATAGATCTGGATGCGTTCCGTCGAAGAGTCAACATAGCGGACCGTTCCACCCGATGATCCTTCCTCACCAAGAACCAACCAGGGTTCAAGTGCCTGACGTAGCTCGATTTCAACACCCTGAATGTGCACGGTGCCAATCAGCGGACAACGAAACTCCAGATGAGGTTTGAACCATTCTGGATCAAAGGCAAATCCTGCACGTGCCAGGTCATCCAGAACCTGGTGCAGATCATCTTGAAGAAAATAGGGCAACATCATCCGGTCATGTAATTGACCTCCCCAACGTACCAATCGGCCACCGTTGTAAGGCTGTTCCCAAAAACGTGCAACTAAAGCTCGAACAAGCAGTTGTTGGACCAAAGCCATTCGTGCATGTGGCTGCATTTCAAAGGAACGTAACTCAAGAAGCCCCAAACGCCCGCGAACGGAATCAGGGTTGTAGAGTTTATCGATACAAAACTCAGCCCGATGGGTATTGCCCGTAACATCAACCAGAATATTGCGAAAGATGCGATCCGTGAGCCATGGTGGAACATGAGGGGCTCGATGTTCCTTGGTTTTGAAGGCTAGTTCCAGTTCGGCAAGAGATTCATGTCGCGCTTCGTCGATCCTAGGAGCTTGAGAGGTTGGCCCTATAAATAACCCGGAGAAAAGATAAGAAAGACTCGGATGATGTTGCCAGAAGCTAAGCATGCTGCGCAGCAAATCAGGTCGTCGCAGGAACGGTGAGTCGAGTGTCTGTCCAGCACCCAACACCAGATGATGACCACCACCCGTACCCGTATGCCTGCCATCCAGCATGAACTTCTCTGCGCGCAATCGCGCCTGCTGTGCCATCGCATAAAGATGTGTGGTCTGTTCGACCAGTTCCCTCCAGGTATACGCCGGATGGATGTTGACCTCGACCACCCCCGGATCAGGTGTAATCCGCAAACATTCCAGCCGGGGATCCTGAGGAGGCTCATATCCTTCGATAATAACCTGAGTACCCAAAATTCTGCAGGTCTGCTCAATGATGTGAACCAGAGCCAGATAGTCGTCCAATTGCTGCAGTGGTGGCATAAATACATACAAATGCCCCTGTCTTGGTTCGACACACAGAGCAGTACGAACCGTTCCAGCGGAGGAAATGCCTATATCAGGAATTTGAGTTCCGGTAATCCGGGCACGTAGGCGCTCCTGCAAAAATCCATATTGAGGCAAAGGCGATCTCGGTTCTGCAGGGTCAGTCATTAGGTTCTGTGCTCTGTCACGTTCGGCGACCCACGGCAGGCTTTCAAGCGGCAATCGATAGCCCATCGGACTATCTCCTGGCAGGAGGTAACAACGTTCCCTCCTCAGATACCATGGTCCACTTTGCCATGTACCCTCACAATGCTGCAAGGGTAGAACCCAACCTGTAGGCTTATCCAGTCCTTGCTCAAGAATACGGGCAAGACGTGCCCGTTCCTGGGCATCATCCAGAGGAATCTCAAAAGGATCGACGTTGACCGGAAGATTGCGCTCCTGCCAAAGCAGATAATAGACATCTTCATAGGCAGGAAAAGTCCAAAGCGGCCCAAGATCCAGCAGAGCTGACAACTGCTGGATAAAACTGCGCGCTGACTCCACATCATCCCGACCCGCCAGACGTTCATTGACCAGCAGTGCAGGATCACTCCAGATGGGTACGCCATCCTTGCGCCAGAAACAGTTCAGGCTCCAGCGAGGTAATAGCTCCCCCGGGTACCATTTACCCTGTCCCTTATGGACCAGTCCTTGAGGGGCATAACGTGCACAGAGGCGAGTAAACAGATCATGAGCACGTTCCCTCTTGTGGGCTCCGAGTGCTTCGGTATTCCACTCCGGAGCATCAGGGTATTCAGCACTGACAAATGTTGGTTCACCACCCATGCTGAGACGAACATCCCCATTCTGAAGATGCTGATCAATCACATCACCCAAGGCCAGGATGTCATCCCACTGAGTATCGGTATACGGTTTGGATACCCTGGGTATTTCCATAATCCTTTGGACACTCATACGATGGCTGAAGGCAACAGAACATGAAGACAACACACCCGAAACCGGTGCTGCCTGATCGGGCGTAGCAGCACAAGCCAGTGGTATATGACCTTCACCTGCCAGCAGCCCTGAAGTCGGGTCAAGACCAATCCAGCCGGCACCAGGTACATAGACTTCACACCAGGCATGCAGATCGCAAAAATCTTCTGCAGCACCCGCTGGCCCCTCGACAGGTCTTTCATCAGGCTTTAACTGAATCAAATAGCCTGATACGAACCGACTGGCAAGACCGAGATGGCGGAGTATCTCAACCAGCAACCATGCTGAATCACGGCAGGAACCCGTACCAAGGCGCATAGTCTCTTCGGGCGATTGCACTCCCGGTTCATGACGAATGATATATCGAATATCTTGCCCAACCTGCTTGTTCAAACCAACCAGTGCTTCCATGGTCAGCAAATTGCATTTTCCCCAATTGAGATAGGACTGTATAGATTCAGAAGTTCCGACGGGACGTCGATACAACTCCAGCTCGGCAAACAAGGTATCGGAATATCGGAATGGCCAACGTTCAGCATCAGGTTCAATAAAAAAATCAAAAGGATTGAAAACCGACATATCGACTAAAAGATCAACATGGAGCGCAAAAATATCCGTGCGTTCGGGAAATACCAGACGATGAACAAAATTCCCATGGACATCCTGCTGCATATGAACAAAATGATGTTTGGGTTCAACCTCGATACGATAAGAGAGCACCGGTGATCGTGCATGGGCACAAGGTTTGAGCCGAACAAGCTGTGGGCCAAGTTGAACAAGCTGGTCATACTGATAAACGGTTCGATGCTGCAATGCAATGTGTATGGACATATCATCTCCCCTACAGAATCCGAATCAGGCTAAGCCATGTCTTTGCATAGCTTATGCCACATGCCTTTAAAATTATTTTTCTTTCAAATCAATGAAAAACAAATCAAATACCCATTAGCGCGCACCGCATTGGTGCATAATTGCGCTGTCATGCGTCATCACCCTTCTTTTTGTAAAGACTATACTGATAGCAAATAGCCGGAGTATTTCGTTTTGGAACTGATTCGTTGGGACGAGGAACTGGAATTGCACCTGCCTGCCATGGATGCGCAGCATCGTCATCTGGTGGAGTTGCTCAATGAGCTCTACGATGAATGGGCTACCGGTACCCGTCGCGAGCATCTGCAGCCTCTTGTCGAACGATTGACCGAGTGTATGCGAGATCATTTGAGCCAAGAAGAGGAACTCATGCGAACGTACGGTTATCCTGGCCTGGAAGCCCATCAACAGCAACATGCCTTCCTGAACGAAGAACTGGCGCGCTGGATGCAGGACTTCCACGCGGGTAGGTCCTTATTGTCTGGGCAAAGTGTACGTCTTCTCAAAGACTGGCTGGGTGAGCACATCAATGTCGCAGACCGGGAAATGGCTGACTATTTGCACAGAATGGATGTCAGGCATGAATAACAAAAAAGCCGCTATTATTGGGGCAGGAATGTCAGGTATCACCCTGGCTCGCTGCCTTGCCAAAGAAGGTTGGGAAATCGATCTGTTTGAAAAGAGTCGGGGACTAGGTGGCCGCCTATCCACTCGGCGCGGTGACGGCTGGCAATGTGATCACGGTGCCCAATATTTTACTGCTCGCGACGCCTCATTCCTGAGTGAAGTTCAGCACTGGATTCATCGTGGTTGGGTGGCACCCTGGCCAGCATCCATTGGGATTTATCAGGAGGGTTCGTTTCGCCCCAGCACTGACCCGATTCAACGTTACGTTGGCACTCCTCGCATGAACGAGATGCTGCAGCATGACCTTGAGTCCATTCGCATCCATCGCCAGCTGCGTATAAGCAGCATGGTGCGTGAAGACAAACGATGGACACTTCTGGATGATGCATACCAACCCGTAGGCCTTGGCTTCCATGTTGTCCTGCTGGCACTGCCCGCTGCTCAGGCTGGACAACTGGTGCACAAACACTCGACCTCTCTGTTCCAAACGACCCAGTCCGTCACCATGACGCCAAGTTGGGCCGCCATGTGTACAGCAAACGCAACACGTGATCTGGAATGGGATGCCTTGTTTGTCAACGAAGGGCCGCTGCGCTGGATTTGTCATGATCGGTTCAAACCTGGACGTGAGGGTTCAGATACCTGGCTTCTGCATGCAACAGCCGAATGGAGTGAGGCACATTGGGATGATGAACCTGCAAAAGTAGGCGCTGATTTACAGAACGCATTTCTTGCTCTTACCGGTATAACAACCGATGCACCGCACATGCATCGTTGGCTCTATGCTGATATCGCAAATCCGCTTATGCTTGGATCCGTGCTGGAATCTGAATCCGGCATTGGCCTGTGCGGAGACTGGCTGTGTGGTGGTAAGGTACAGGGTGCCTGGCTAAGCGGCCGGGATCTGGCAAACAGGATCCTCTCTTAATAGCCATCGGCAAAACTGAACGACTGGCTGTAGCCCAGCCCAAAGACATCAATACTTCCAGAAGTTGATTTCAAGTGTTCAACATCAAGGAAAATCTGACGCTGGTGATCGATATGGACTCCAAGCCCAGCCCCGAACACAAGTCCTGGCATTGACTGACGCAAATCCAGTTGCTGGCTCGAACTCGACGTTTCAACACGTAATTGCGCGCCACCAATCCGAAGATAGGGAACCCAACGGGACAGAGGCAACTGAAACCGTACCATAGCCCCCCATTGACTGTTGACTCTGGATTGGGCACTGCTACAGCTGCCACCATTACAGATGGCCACTGAACTATCTGCCAGCCCCAGAATACCCTCTCCTTCTACTCCAACATAGGGATTCAACAAGTATCCCATCCGAAACGCCCCCACGGTCGGACTAGAAACCATTTCAGGCTGGTTGAGTCGATTTTTTACATGCGTTCCATCCAGACTGGCTGAGGCATAAAAAGGTGCTGCATCATCAGCAAAGGCACACGAAGTCCACAACACGGTGCATAGAAACACAATCCTGGTAGCCATAACGCATCCAACCCCTCGATTTTTGCATGGTTCAGGTCGAAGAAACGCGGCGCACTGCATCCAGCCAACCGGAATAGAGCTGCTGACGCTGATCCAGATCCATTTCAGGCTCAAATCGGCGTTCACACTGCCATAGACGGGCAATGGCCGCCGGCGAAGCATAGACGCCTGCAGCCAATCCTGCCAGATACGCAGCCCCCAAAGCTGTTGTTTCCGTAATAGAAGGACGATCGACCGGAATACCGGTCAAATCAGCCAGAGCCTGGGTTAGCCAGTTATTGACGACCATACCCCCATCAACCCGCAATGCCGTGAAACTGGCGGCACCATCGCGTCGCATGGCCTCAATCAGGTCGCGACTTTGAAAACCGACTGACTGCAATCCAGCGGTCACAATCTCTCCTATTCCGGTATCCCGGGTTAAACCCAGAATGGCTCCACGAGCATGGGGATCCCAGTAGGGAGCCCCAAGACCCGTGAATGCTGGAACAAGATAGACGCCACGTGCATCTTTAGTAGCGCGCGCAATACCCTCCGTATCACTAGCTTTCTCAACAAGCCGTAAACCATCCCTCAGCCACTGTACGGCAGCACCTGCCACAAAAATACTCCCTTCAAGGGCATAACAGACTTCGCCGTGCAAACGGTATGCAATGGTCGTTAACAATCGATTGTGGGACTTGATACGCTTTTTACCCGTATTCTTCATCATAAAACAACCGGTACCATAGGTGCTTTTAACCATGCCTGGTTCAAAACAGGCTTGCCCAAAAAGTGCAGCCTGCTGGTCTCCGGCAACACCTCCAATCATTACCGAAGCTCCGAGCACGTCTTCAGCGGTCCTGCCATAATCAGCAC
>JAJZUM010000147.1 GCA_021848605.1 Pseudomonadota bacterium
CCTTCTTCAAAGCTCAACAACTTATCGCGATAGTAGTTGTATTGCTTTTTGCGTGCGGTCAGCTCGGCGGTCAGCTCGGCGGTCAGCTCGGCGGTCAGCTCGGCGGTCAGCTCAGTGAATGTATCCAGTATGCGGACGATTTCGGACTGAATCTCAAGCGACTTTTTGGGGTTGGATGGGCAGGGGATGGGGATTTTCAGCTCGTTTAAAACGGATTGCGTTTGGCTTGGAACACCACCCGCTTGGTTCATCTCACCAAGACCTACCGTTGTCAAGAAGTAGTAAAGATATTTTGGACAAATTTGTGCGTCGTCAATTTCTGTATAAAAGATGGTATCAACGGTCCAGAACGGAACGTCGACATAGAATAGATTACCTAGCGTGCCCTTTCTCGGGATCAAGACTGAGGGCTTATTGTAGGCGTAGGTTTCTGCATATCGCATGATTCCACCGGAACCATAAACCGGAAATTTGCCATCACCAAGCGACTTGTGATCTTTGCCGTTCTTAATGCGCACTATATCGCCAAGACGCCTGAACTCAATTCCATCCGAGTAGTGTTCAGCAATTAGGTCATCAATATGGCTCATGTTTACAGTTCCTCTGTCTTGAATCGGCTATAGCCTTCGTAGTAATAGCTGACATCAATGCCTTTCATGAACAATGAGCGGTCATCAATTCGGTTGGTGAGGGCTTGTTTGAGCAGGGCTTTAATTTCGATGTCTTTGACAACGCTGCGCTGCATGGCGGAGAGGTATTCCTCCTTATCCACCTGATTCCAGTCGATGATGTGTTGGATACCGTGCTTGAGCATGAGATCGAGCCAGATGCGGGTGGCTCGTCCGTTACCTTCGCGAAAGGGATGGGCGATATTCATTTCAACGTATTTTTCGATCATTTCATCAAACGTGCCTTGCGGCATGGCGTCTATATGTTTGAGTGAGGTCTCCAAATACATGAGCGAGGCAAAACGGAAGTTGCCTTTGGCGATATTGACGGTACGAATCTTTCCGGCGAAGGGATAAATATCTTCAAACAAATAGGCATGAATAAAGGCTAGCCCGGTAAATTGACCCACCTCAACCTTGTCAATATCACCTGAATCATAAAGCCGCTTGGCTTTTTGCTTGCTGATTTGTTCTTCTGTCTTGGCAAGTTCGATTTGATCAGTAATGCCGAGTTTGTTTTCCAGAATCATGCCCCTAACTCCTCACCTTCGATCTCGGCGACGATGGCATCAATGTCTTTGCGTAGCTTGTCGATCTTGGCGACGGTGGTTTTCAATTTTGCATTGAGCTGGGCAATATCCACCACGTCTCGGTTGTCCTTGGCTTTAATGACGCAATTGACGGACAGGTTGTGATCGTTGGCAGCCATCTTCTCAAAAGGTACGGATTGGGCATAGTGATCCAGATTCGCTTTGCTCTTAAACACCTGTATGATCTGCTCGATGTGAGAACCCAGCTCCACCTGCTTCTCATGACTAACTGCGTTAATTTTTTTATCCCAAATCGTAACCTCCCATAATGAATTCCACTCCACCTCAACGCTATCCAGCAGCTTATCCAAGAAGTTCACGCTACTCATATGCCGTCTCCTTGCAGTTCGCGCTCAATCTGTTCGATGCTGGGTAAGCTGCTCTCAAGATCCACCGGTAGGGCGCGGGTGAGTTCGTAGCTTGAGACGCCGATGGGTTTATCGACGCCACGCAGGGCGTATTCGGCCAACACGCGGTTGGGCTGCTGGCACAAGATTAGGCCAATCGTGGGCTGGTCGGTTTGATGGCGGAGCTTGTCATCAACCACACTGCAGTAGAAGTTCATTTTCCCGCTGTATTCGGGTTTGAAGTCGCCGCGTTTGAGGTCAATCACCACATAGCAGCGCAGCTTGAGGTGATAAAACAGCAGGTCGATGTAAAAGTCCTGCTCGCCGATATCGAGATGGTATTGCCGCCCAACGAAGGCAAAGCCCTGTCCAAGCTCCAGCAAGAATTTTTCCAGATGGGCGACAAGGCCGACTTCAAGTTCACGCTCGTGAAATCCGGGTTCCAGGGTCAAGAAATCGAATAGATAAGGATCTTTAAGGGTCTGTTGCACCAGGTCGGAGTCGGGTGCAGGCAGGCGGCTGGCAAAGTTGCTGACGGTTCGCCCCTGTCGGTGGTGGGCAGCGGACTCGATCTGCATGACGAGGATGTTCCGGCTCCAGCCGTATTGCACGCAGGCTTGCATGTACCAGCGGCGAGTGGGCAACTCCTTGATCTTGGAAATTAACTCGGCGTGGTGTCCCCAGGGTATGGCTTGCAGTAACTGTGCCTGAAAAAGCACCTCAGCGTGTGGCACTTCTGGGGCTGCGTCGCTTTGTGCCACAGCTTGTGGCACAAAATCCAGCAGCGGGTATTCGCGGTAAAAGGCCAACATGCGCTTGATGTTGCGCTCGGAAAAGCCCTTTTCTTCGGGCAGCGCATTGTGCAAATCGCACGCGAGGCGCGGGATTATACCTGCGCCCCAGCCTTCCGTCTTCTGGCGGCTGTCTATCAGTGCGCCGATTTCCCAGTAAAGCCGGATCAGCTCGGCATTGACCGCCAGCACAGCCCGCGTTTGGGCGTGGCGAACACGCTGCTTGATGTCGCTGAGCAGATCAGCGTAGCCAAGGGGCAATGCCTGTGAGGTCTCACTCACGCCTCACCTCCCTCTATTTCCGCCACGATGGCATCAATGTCTTTGCGTAACTGGTCGATCTTGGCGACGGTGGTTTTCAACTCCGCATTGAGTTGGGCAATGTCCACCACTTCGCGGTTGTCCTTGGCTTCAACATAGCTGCTGACGGAGAGGTTGTAATCGTTGCTGGCCACCCTCTCAAAAGGTACGGACTGGGCAAAGTGGTCCACGTTCGCTTTGCTCTCGAACACCTGCATGATCTGCTCGATATGCGAGTCCAGCAGCACGTTGTTGTTGGTTTCTTTCTTGAACAGTCCGCTGGCATCGATGAATTGAACAGTCGTATCGGTCTTATGTTTGGACAGCACCAGGATGTTCACGGCGATGGTGGTGCCGTAGAACAAATTAGGTGCAAGCGAGATCACCGTCTCAACGTAGTTATTGTCCACCAGATACTGGCGGATTTTCTGCTCGGCCCCACCGCGATAGAAAATACCGGGGAAGCAGACAATAGCCGCACGTCCTTTGCCGGAAAGGTAGCTTAAAGCGTGCAATACAAAGGCAAAATCGGCTTTGGATTTGGGCGCCAGCACACCTGCTGGGGCAAAACGCTCATCGTTGATCAGGGTAGGATCATCACTGCCGATCCACTTCACCGAATACGGTGGATTGGAGACGATAGCATCAAAGGGTTTATCATCGCCAAAATGCGGGTCGATCAGCGTATTGCCGAGCTGAACATTGAACTTGTCGTAGTTGATGTTGTGCAAGAACATGTTCATCCGCGCCAGGTTGTAGGTGGTGTGGTTGATCTCTTGCCCAAAGAAACCTTCCTCGATGATGTGGGCATCGAAGTGCTTTTTAGCTTGCAACAGCAGTGAACCCGAGCCACAGGCGGGGTCATAGATTTTGTTGACACTGGTTTGCTTATGCATGGCGATCTGAGCAATCAGCTTGGATACATGCTGCGGGGTGAAGAACTCGCCTCCGGATTTACCGGCATTTGCCGCATAGTTCGAGATCAGAAACTCATAAGCATCACCGAACAGGTCGATGTGACTGGCATCGAAATCGCCAAAATCCAAGTCAGCAACACCTTTGAGTACGGCAGCAAGGCGGGCATTTTTATCCCTGACGGTGTTACCGAGGCGATTGCTGGTGGTGTCGAAATCCGCAAACAGTCCTTTGATATCGTGCTCGGAAGGGTAGCCGTTGGCCGATGCTTCAATGGACGCAAAAATGGCAGCCAGATCGGTATTCAGGCTCTCGTTGGTGTTGGCGCTCGCAGCTATCTTGGCAAACAACTGACTTGGGTAGATAAAGTAACCCTTGGTCTTGACGGCATCATCTTTGATTTCCGGAGTTATGACTTGGTCGGAAAGCTCCGCATAGTTGATGCTGTCATCGTCGCCTTTGATGTAGCTGGCAAAATTTTCGCTGATGAAGCGATAGAACAGGGTACCGAGCACGTATTGCTTGAAATCCCAGCCGTCGACGGCACCTCGGACATCGTTGGCGATTTGCCAGATACGGCGTTGAAGTTCGGCGCGTTGTTGCATGCTTGTCATCGTGATCATCCCGTTTCAGAGCGTACATTAGGCTGGTATGGACCAAGAGTAGCCACAGCGACCAGCATACGTTCTACATCCTGGTTTGTATGAACTGCTGTTAATTATAAGCGATTGACCCATCTGACAGGAGCTTGGAATCGCCCTAACTCCATCATTCAGCCACTTAGGCGCATGGACTGATGATGTCGATGAGGAAACGTAGCAGAGAAACGCGGCAGAGGTGGCGACCATACGATTTCAGGGTGATGAGTACATCCGATCTCAGTATGCCCACTAAGACTAAAAAACCCCAGCCAAAAAATTGGACTGGGGCAAAACCAAATCATGTGTCTAAGTTGATCTCAGGCAAACATCTCAGTGTCCGGTTCCAGAAACAGCCTTGACCATTTCCTCAACAACACGCTTGGCATCACCGAAGATCATCATGGTCTTGTCCAGATAGAACAAATCATTATCCAGACCAGCATAACCCGTCGCCATGGAGCGTTTGATCACCATAACGGTACGCGCCCGATGGGCCTCAAGAATGGGCATACCATAAATGGGCGAACTGGGATTGTCTTTAGCCGCAGGATTCACAACATCATTGGCACCAATCACCAGAACAACATCGGTAGAAGGAAAATCACTATTGATCGAGTCCATTTCGAACACATCTTCATAGGAAACATCAGCTTCAGCAAGAAGAACATTCATATGTCCAGGCATGCGGCCGGCAACCGGATGAATGGCATAACGAACCTTCACGCCCTGCTCTTTCAACGCTTCAGACAGTTCTTTGACGGCATTCTGGGCACGCGCCTGAGCTAAACCGTATCCAGGGACAATAATGACCTGATCAGAATGGCTGAGCATGAACGCAGCATCATCAGGAGACCCGGAACGATAGTTGCGCTCACCGGTGGGAGAGTCATCACCACCACCAGCAGCCTGAGTACCAAAACCACCGAACAGGACGTTAAGCAGTGACCGGTTCATGGCTCGGCACATGATATAAGACAAAATAGCTCCCGAGGAACCGACTAATGAGCCGGCGATAATCAACATCGAGTTATTGAGGGTAAAACCAATCCCGGCAGCGGCCCAGCCTGACAGCGAGTTCAGCAGCGAGACTACAACAGGCATGTCTCCACCACCAATCGGCGCAATCCAGTAATAACCAAATACCAGCGCAACCGCCGTCATACCCAAGAACGCATGGATGTTTTCAGTAACAAAATACTCAATACCCAGGCCAATCATCGCCACAAAAAGGATGGACTGAACTGGTTTGACCCACCCACCTTTTAAGGGTCTGGCAGCCAGTTTGGCTGACAGTTTGCCCCAGGCAATCACCGAAGCGGTAAAGGTAATGGCTCCGACAAAACAGCCCACGAACAATTCAAAGCGGTGAATGGTATCGTGTTGCAGGCCTGGATGAAACACTGCGGCGACGGCAATCAGAACAGCCGCCAAACCCACCAGAGAATGCATTAAAGCTACCGTCTCGGGCATATGGGTCATCGGAACGGTACGTGCCCGATAGATACCAATGACCGCACCAACAACCATGGCAGCAATAATCAAGGCAAGATTGGGGTTATGACTGGCAAAGAACGTTGTCAACACAGCCAGCGTCATACCAATCATACCGTAACGGTTTCCCATCACCGCCGAAGCTGGCGATGACAGCCCACGCAGTGTAAGAATGAACAAGACGGCTCCTACGAGATAGAGCCAGTCAGCATATTGTGCAAATTGTTCCATTAAATGGCTCCTTACTTGCGCTTTTTCTTGAACATGTCCAACATGCGTTCAGTGACCGCAAAGCCACCAAAGATGTTGATACTCGCCAACATAACCGCTGCTGCACCGAGAACACTGGTCAAAGTTAGAGTCTGCAGAACGATGATCACCGTTTGCAACATGGCGCCAACGATAATGATTCCGGACACTGCGTTGGTCACCGCCATCAGAGGCGTATGCAATGCCGGTGTCACACTCCACACCACGTAATAGCCAACAAAAATGGCCAGGACGAAAATCGTGAATACGGCCACGAACGGCACTGAAGATGCCTGCTCAGCAGCGTGAACAACTCCTTGCGGAATGATTGCTTGCATCGTCAAATCTCCTTGGGCATCAGCTGGGTTTCTTGTAGAGGACCTGACCGCCATCGACAATCAGGGTGGGTTTGACCATGTCATCTTCGCGGTTCAGCACAAAAGATTTATTTTCCTTGTCATGCTGTGGCTGGATGAAATTGAGCATGTTGCGGGCATAAAGTGCAGAGGATTCAGCTGCAACGGTCGCGGGAATATTGGCCACACCCAAAATAGTCACGCCATTGTCGGTATGAACCGTCTCATCCGGACGTGAACCTTCCACATTACCACCCGAACTGACCGCCATATCAACAATGACCGCACCTGACTTCATACGGGCAACGGTATCGGCCTTGATCAGAACCGGAGCCTTACGACCGGGAATCTGGGCTGTGGTAATCACAATATCAGCAGCCTGGGCTGCTTTGTCAACAACTTGAGCCTGATCGCGCACATACTCAGGAGAAGGAACCCAGGCATAGCCACCCGTTCCCAGCGCCTTGGCCTTTTCATCCTCTGACATAGGCACATCCAGCCATTTGCCGCCAAGCGACTCGACCTGGTCTCGTGCTGCCGGACGCATATCAGAGGCCTCTACGACCGCACCAAGGCGTCTTGCCGTTGCAATGGCCTGCAATCCAGCCACTCCGACTCCCAACACTAGGACACGAGCCGGTT
>JAJZUM010000148.1 GCA_021848605.1 Pseudomonadota bacterium
ATCTGGTAATGGCTTCCTGGGCGCCTGCTTCGACTTTAGCAATAAAGTTACGAAGATCACGTTCGGAACTCTCGGCTTGGGGATGTACTTCTGGGTAAGCCGCAACGGCGATCTCGAACTGATCGTCATCAAAGTCGCGAATCAGTGCAACCAGATCACGAGCGTAGGGCAGTTCACCAAGAGAAACCTGTCCTGAGGGCAAATCTCCACGCAGGGCAATAATGCGACGAATGCCCATCGCGCGATAGATGTTCAAAAGGTCCAAGAGCGATTTTTTGCTGTCACCAATGCAGGACAAATGCGGTGCAATAGGAATACTGCCCTGCAACGCTTTGATCGTTTGCAGAGTTCGATCACGGGTTGAACCTCCGGCACCATAAGTAACAGAACAATATTCCGGTCTGAGCGCTGAGAAGCGAGCATGAGCGGCGATAAGCCGCTCCATACCCTCTTCGGTCTTCGGTGGAAAATACTCAACAGAGAAGCGTATGCTCATTCCCTACCTCAGTATTTGTATTGTTCTGGTTTGAAAGGACCATCCACCTCAACACCCAAGTATTCAGCCTGCTCGCGGGTCAGACGGGTAAGCACACCCCCAAATCCAGCAACCATGGCGGCAGCAACCTCTTCATCAAGCTTTTTGGGGAGAACCTTTACCTGCAGCAAAGCATTGCGTTTTTCGGCTGGCTGATCGGCAAAACGCAGTTGGTAAAGGTGCATCTGCGCCAGCACCTGGTTGGCAAAGGAGCCGTCCATGATGCGTGAGGGGTGGCCGGTGGCATTCCCAAGATTGACCAGACGGCCTTCGGACAGAAGAATCAGATAATCTCCAGGAAGATCAGAACGATAAATCTTGTGGACCTGGGGTTTGATTTCTTCCCACTTCCAGGTTCGGCGCAAGAAGGCAGTATCGATTTCGGTGTCAAAATGACCGATATTGCATACAACGGCGCCATTTTTCAGGGTGCGCAGCATGGCTTCGTCACAGACATGAGTGTTGCCTGTGGTGGTGACAACCAGATCGGTTTGCGCCAACAGGTCAAGCTGGATATCCTCAACACGTCCGGTATTTATGCCATGACGATAGGGGGAGACGACTTCATAGCCATCCATGCAGGCCTGCATGGCGCAAATGGGGTCAATTTCGGAGACACGAACGATCATACCTTCCTGGCGCAATGACAAGGCGGATCCTTTACCAACATCACCGTAGCCGATCACGAGTGCCCGACGACCGGCAAGCAGCATGTCCGTGCCGCGTTTGATGGCATCGTTCAGGGAGTGTCGGCAGCCATATTTGTTATCGTTCTTGCTCTTGGTCACTGAGTCATTGACGTTGATGGCCGGCACTTTCAAGCTGCCTTCGCTGAGCATCTGATAGAGACGGGCGACACCCGTAGTTGTTTCTTCAGTAATTCCGTGGATGTGTTCAAGCATGGCTGGATAGCGTTCATGGACTCGTTGGGTCAGATCGCCACCATCATCAAGGATCATGTTGGCATTCCAAGGAGTTCCATCCTTCAGAATGGTTTGCTCGATACACCACCAGAACTCTTCTTCGGTTTCTCCTTTCCAGGCAAAAACAGGTATGCCAGCCTTGGCTATGGCGGCAGCAGCATGATCCTGGGTTGAAAAGATGTTGCAGGATGACCAACGAACTTCTGCGCCCAGTTCGACCAGGGTTTCAATAAGAACGGCGGTCTGGATCGTCATGTGAATACAACCCATGATGCGGGCGCCTGCCAGGGGCTTTTCGGCCCGATAACGAGCTCTCAGACCCATCAAAGCAGGCATCTCGGCTTCAGCCAGAGTCATTTCACGTCGGCCAAACTCAGCCAGATTTATATCAGCAACACGATAATCAGTATGGATTTGTGACACGGAACCGTCTCCTCAGTACAGCATGATGGAAGCGGTCGGGGGATTACAATTACGACCCGCCGACCACAAGGTCAGGCGGACGCGGTTCTTTATCATTACTGAGCCTGGCGATCTCGGATCGTCGCAGCGTCCCTCAGTTCCTTCCTATTGTAGAACGACCTTGTGTACTTGCCAAGCAGGATTGAGGGCTCTGTCCTGCAGGCGGTCAGGACTGCTATAATTCCCCTTTTGGGAGACAAGTGCATGGCTGTTCTGGTCACGGGTGTTGCGGGTTTTATTGGTTCCCATGTTGCCCGTGTACTGATTGATCGGGGTGAGGAGGTTATCGGGATTGATAACCTTAATGATTATTACGACCCACAACTTAAACGGGATCGTCTGGCCTGGATTGGTCTGGATCGCTTTGATTTCAGACAAATGGATCTTTCAGACCGATCGGGTATGGAAGTCCTTTTTAAGGAACCATCCCTGCGCCAGGTCGTTCATCTGGCTGCGCAAGCTGGGGTGCGCTACTCACTCGAGAATCCACACGCTTATGCCGACAGTAATCTGATTGGTTTTCTGAATGTTCTAGAGGGGTGTCGGTCGGCACGTATTGAGCATCTGGTTTATGCCTCCAGCAGTTCGGTCTATGGTGCAAATGCCCGCATGCCATTTTCTGAACAAGATGCAGTAGACCATCCGCTTTCGCTTTATGCTGCCAGCAAAAAAGCTAATGAACTGATGGCGCATTCCTACAGCCACCTTTATCGCCTTCCATGTACAGGGTTGCGTTTTTTTACCGTTTATGGACCGTGGGGGCGTCCGGATATGGCTCTATTTCGGTTTACCAGGGCCATTATGGCCGGTGAGCCGATCACCGTATATCATCATGGTCACCACCGGCGTGATTTTACTTATATTGATGATGTGGTGACCGGGATCATCAAGGTTCTTGACCAGCCAGCGTATGCTGATACGGCTTGGGATCCGATGCAGCCTGACCCAGCGAAATCGTCAGCACCCTGGCGTATTTACAATATTGGCAATACTCAGCCGGTCCTGCTGCTCGATTATATCCGTTGTATCGAACAGGCGACGGGTAAGGAGGCTATTCTGGATCTGCAGCCCATGCAGCCCGGAGATGTCCCTGATACCTATGCGGACTGTTCGCAATTGAAACAAGATTTTGGTTATCTGCCTTCAACCCATGTCACTGAAGGGGTGAAACGTTTTGTACAGTGGTTCCTTGACTACTATAGAATTTAATATCATCTGGATACATTGAAAGGAAGCTTTAGTATGCAATCTGGCTTGGAAAGGACCACTCATCACGTCGATCCGTGCACGGATATTTTGAACCAGATTACTGACTGGCAACGTTGCAACGCCAATTTTTCTTTACGTGACGCCATGAGTGACCCACGTCGAAGTGCAGACCTCAGCATAACACTGGGTCCGCTGTACTACGATGCTTCCCGGCAACGGGTCGATGCTGAGTTACTCGGGTATTTGCGAGCCTATGGTGCGAAACGAGGTTTGCCTGATTTTTTGAAGGACATGGCAGCCGGACTACATGTTAATACCAGTGAACAGCGGCCAGCCCATCACCTTGCCTTGCGTGATCTGGAACATCACCTTGCTGATCAGAAGGCTTCGGCACTCGCAACCGTACACCGACAGCGTATGTTCGATCTGCTTGACCTTATTCGTACTGGGCAACGGACCGGAGCCCGAGGGAAAAAAATTCACACTCTGGTCAACATTGGTGTGGGGGGGTCCCACCTCGGTTCAGCGATGGCGGTGCATGCCCTGGCGGAATTTACCCATAACGACTTTAAGGTTCATTTTGTCAGTTCCATGGATGGTGTTTTGCTCCATGATCTTTTGCCCCGGATTGAACTGGATCATACCCTGTTTCTGATCAGCTCAAAAACTTTTACAACCCTTGATACCTTCGAAAACGTGCGCAGTTGTGAACTGTGGATGCAACAATCGGGTTATACGGATGAGGAGATTCGCCGGCATTTCATTGGAATTTCAGCAGATAGCGCGGCGATGAGCCGATATGGAATCCCGGCAGATCTGCAACTGGAGTTCATGTCCAGTATTGGGGGACGGTTTTCTATTGCATCCACCATAGGGATGCCCTTGGCAGCTCATCTTGGTCGCTCCGGATTCATGGACTTCCTGCGTGGAATGCAGCGGGTCGATCAGCATGTGATGAGCGAAGGCATGCACAGTATCCCTGCAACCATGGCTTTGCTGGAGTGGTATAACAGTGTCCATCTTGGTGTTCGAGCGCTGGTTATCCTGCCCTACCATCAGCGCTTAGCTATTTTTCCGCATTATTTGATGCAGTTACAAATGGAAAGTTTGGGTAAGTGTTGCAGCCTTTCCGGGCATCCGCTTGATCACTCTGGACTATTGGTGTTTGGGGATGTGGGAAGTGATGCCCAGCATTCGTTCATGCAGCTTTTGCACCAGGGAACACACCGAGTACAGGCTGATTTTATTCTTTATGCCCGGATGCCACATACCCGGTCTGGACAGCGTGATTGTACTCAGGCCAACGCTTTGGCACAGGCCCTTGCTCTTGCACAAGGTTATAGCGATCAAGAAGCGCATCGGGATTTCCCTTCAGAATCCGAAATACAACGTTCGACCCGAATACATCGAGGCAATGTCCCGTCCTCCATATTGTTGTTCGATCAATTAGACCCGACAACGCTAGGTATGCTGATTGCACTTTATGAGCATAAGACCGTGCTCTTGGCGCGTTTATTTGATGTGAATCCATTTGACCAGATGGGGGTAGAGTTGGGAAAAAGGGTAGCACGCCATCTGGTTCCCGTTCTTAAGGATGGTGCCGACCCAGCCTTGATCAACGCCCAGGATCCCTGTACCCAGTCCTTGTTGCATGTATTGCACCGCTACCGGGAGGAGGGATTGCGCTCATGAAGCTTGTTATGATTGGTACGGGTTATGTGGGTTTGGTGACGGGTGCCTGTTTTGCCGAAATGGGCAATAGGGTGACCTGTGTTGATATTGATGAGGACAAAATCCAATCCTTGTCGCAAGGCAGAATTCCGATTTACGAGCCCGGTCTTGAGGCTATGGTATGTAGCAATCTCAAGGGCGGGCGGTTGACGTTTACGCTGGATTTGGCATGCGCCATTGATGGTGCCAGTATGATTTTCATCGCGGTCGGAACACCGCCGCTTGAGGATGGTTCTGCTGATGTTCGACATGTGCTTGCTGTAGCAGAAAAGCTTGGGCAACTGCTAAGCCATGATGCAGTGATTGTCGATAAATCGACTGTGCCTGTTGGTACGGCAGATCGTGTGCGGGCAATCATAGAACAAGGCCTACATGCCAGGGGTGTTGAGATTGAACTGGATGTGGTAAGTAATCCCGAGTTTCTCAAGGAAGGAGCGGCGGTTGAAGACTTCATGCGGCCTGATCGGATTATCGTCGGATGTACCCAGACTTCCACACGGGTGTTGATGGAAGAACTGTATGCCCCATTCATGCGTAATCATCAGAAACTGATGTTTATGAGGCCCAGGGATGCCGAGTTGACCAAGTATGCAGCTAATGCGCTGTTGGCAACTAAAATTTCGTTTATCAATGAGGTTGCGCTGCTTGCAGAACGTCTCGGTGCTGATATTGAGCAAGTCCGGTTAGGGATCGGTGCTGATCAGAGAATCGGCTACCACTTTATTTATCCGGGGTGTGGTTATGGCGGTTCCTGTTTCCCAAAAGATGTCAAGGCGTTGGTAGGAATGGCGCACGAACAAGGTCTTGAGCCTGTACTCCTAGAAGCGGTTGAGCAGCGTAATGCATTGCAAAAACAGGTTTTATTTACCAAGCTGACCGATTTGTTGGGTTCAGACTTGCGGAATCGCAGTGTAACTCTTTGGGGATTGGCATTCAAACCGGGTACTGATGATATCCGTGAAGCGCCAGCTAGTACACTGATAAGTCAGTTGCTCGCCTCAGGGGCGAAGGTACGTGCCCATGATCCGGTGGCTATGCCCAATAGCCAGAGAGAGTTTGCCGGGGCCATTTCTTCCGGGCAGTTGCAGTACTTTGACGAACCCTATGCCGCACTTGAAGGGTCCGATGCCCTTGTGCTTGTCACCGAATGGAAACCCTATCGGCAACCTGATTTCAGCCGAATTCGGTCACTGTTGCGGACTCCTGTTCTTGTTGATGGACGTAACCAGTACACTCCGGAGCGGGTTCGGCAGGCTGGGCTTATCTACAGTGGTATTGGTCGATAGCAATCGAGTCGATGGCAATCAAGTCAATAGCAATCTAGTAAGAAAAGGGGCAGGGGATGCAGGCAATATTGGCAATTGATCAGGGAACGACAAGTACACGGGCGATCGTATTTTCTGTACAAGGTAGTCGTTTGGGTTCCGCACAGCTCGAGCTGAAGCAATTTTTTCCGGATGATGGTTGGGTTGAGCATGATGCCCGACAGATCTGGGAAGATACCCGCACGGTTTGCCGCAAAGCGCTCGAAGTTGCCGGATTGACGGCTCAGGATATTGTCTCAATTGGCGTCACCAACCAGCGTGAAACGACAGTACTCTGGGATCGAAAAACGGGACAGCCCCTGCATCGCGCCATTGTCTGGCAGGATCGACGTACGGCGGCACGTTGTGCTCAACTGCGTGCTGAGGGTTGGGAAGAACGTATCCAGGAAAAAACCGGTCTGTTGTTGGATCCCTATTTTTCGGCAACCAAGCTGGAGTGGTTGCTCGATCATGTACCGGGTGCGCGGCACCGTGCCGAAAACGGCGACCTGGCCTTTGGAACCATTGACAGCTGGCTACTCTGGTGTTTGACCGGAGGCAAGGTCCATGCAACGGATGCCAGCAATGCTTCCCGGACATTACTTTTTCATATCGAAAACCAGTGTTGGGACGAGGAACTGCTTACCTTGTTCCGCATCCCGGCTTCTGTTTTACCACACGTGTATGATTCCAGTGCTGATTATGGCAGGACCGCTGAAGACGTGCTCGGAGCTTCGGTAATGATTGGAGGTGTTGCCGGAGACCAGCAGGCTGCACTTTTTGGGCAAGCCTGTTTTGAACCAGGCATGGTTAAAAGCAAGA
>JAJZUM010000149.1 GCA_021848605.1 Pseudomonadota bacterium
TACAGTTCCAGGTTGTGTGTTGCTCCATGTGTAATCAGAACCGGCAATGACCGAACCAGTCTGAATACTATCCATCGAAATCAACTGATATGGAACCGATAAGGCCTTGGCAATTTTAATGGCAATCACTGTCTTGCCACTACCAGGTTCACCCACAATCAAAATGGGCTTAATCCTCTGGGGACTTTGAAACGTCAACGACATTTCCACTACACTTAACACATGCTGAATCACCTCCTTCGCATGGGGATTGCTTTGCTGTAACGCACGCAAGTTGTTCAGGATCGTCTCATTAACACGATATTCAAGAGTTGGTCCATGAGATTTAATTTTTTTCAAAACATTATCAACAACCACTTTTCGTTCAGGATGAAAATTCATTGCTGAAAATTTTTTGAGCGCATCTTGAGTGTATAACTCGACCGTTATTCCCTGATAGACACGATTACCCGGCACATCAGCACGCTTGACAGGAACCGTATCCTGCTCTGAAAAAACAGGTTCAATAACACAGTTCTCAGCAACATCTTCGTCTTCGAATTCGTCTTCGTATTCACATTCATCACGTTCACTTGAAAATTCAGAAGGAATGTCATGTTCAACAGGAATATATTCACCTGGGTACTCACCATCTTCAAATAATTCATACCATCGATTTTTCAAGCTTTCCTCATGATTCTCCCACTGTTCATTTGACGCAAACACAATGTTTTTGGAATCCGATTCTTGCTGAGACTCCTTTGCTTCGTTCCGATTGTTATCCGATGTTTCATCAGTCATGGCAACACTCCTGTTAGTTGGTTAGGAAACGGTTCACCCAAGCGTTGTGTAGGCAGCCCCACTCGTACAAACCCGTAACCCATGTGCACAACCACTATATCCCATCATTTTTCATCATGCAACGCTTATTTCAAATGATGCGTAGTATTTTAATATCATGAGAAAATCATTTAGGCCGAATTGCACATCAACCATAAACAAATAATTATTTATCAGTACGTTAAGTGAATTTCCACTGAATGGAGTTCTGTTATGACTTCAGATCATGCGGTGGAATCAGGCCATCATCGATCGATTTCTCTGAGACCAAGAGCATGAAACCCTGACGGTAGATTGAACTTCCGTTCAAACGGATAGCTTAAATCGGGTACACTCCAACACCTTTTCAAGATGACCTAGGCATAGACAAATGTATGCAGTACTTAGCGTATGAGTAAAATTGATACGTGTACAATATTGGCAATGATTCGGACGTTGTTGCGGAACATGAGTGTTTGACGAAGCGAACAGTCTGGGATGACGATTCATGACCGGGGGTCAGCCTTCCGGAGTTCATTCCAGCACAGTTGCAGCATGGTTACTGTGGAAATTACACAAAAACGAAACACTGACGCACAAACATTTCGTAACATGCATTAAAACACGAACAATCTTATGGTAGCGTTGTCTTTTTCATGCTCGGGGGCGTCGGCCAGCCTTCATGTGTGTTAGGCGGTTTTACACCTTCGTTAACAGACTGGTTTATCTTTCGAGCCAATTCTCGACCTTGAGGCCACGAATTCGGCTGAATTCGCGCATGTTATCCGTCACGAGCGTGAGGCCAAGCGCATAAGAGTGCGCTGCGATCAACAGATCATTCATACCGATAAGCTGGCCATCCGCTTCCAGCTCTGCACGGATGCCGCCATATTCGGCATCTGCCGGAATATCCAGCGGTAGCACTGGGATTGTTTTAAGGATTCCCTCCACCTTGGTGAGCAGCCTAAGAGATCCCTTCTTTGCGCAACCATAGCGCAGCTCAGATGCGACGATAATGCTCGTGAAAATTTTCTTCGGACCGACCTGTTCAATTCGACATGCGGCAGGCCCGGCGGGATTGCGAATCAGGTCGCTGATGATGTTCGTGTCCAGCAGGTATCCGCTCAAAATAAGTCCTCCGGTTGAGCGGGCATGTCTTCTATGGCCGGGAAATGATCTTCTGGCTCAAGCGGTGCTTCCTTCCTCCACTCAGCAAGCAACTCAACAATATTCGTTGGTTTAGTCACTGGCTCGATGATGAGTTTGCTGCCTTCGCGGTGGATCAATACACGGTCCCCCGGCAACTCGAACTCCACAGGTATCCTTACTGCCTGGCTACGGTTATTGCGAAACAGCTTGGCCTCTTTAGGCCGGGATGGCGTCGATGTAGGCATGAGACCCCCTCATGTATATGTCAGATTGTATATGCCAGATTTTGCTGGGTCAATCGAATGATTACCCTTGTCCGTCAAACAATCATGAGTTGGTCAAGTGGACTGATTTACAGGAAAATTCAAGGGAAATAGAAATAATGACGATTTGGCTTATGGCATCGCTGAGTATAATGGCTGTGCCGATCATCGAACTCCTTAGACTGACGATTGTTAACGAATGTGGTTCTGACCTAACCGTTCTACAGATCATGCCATTTTTGAATAGCATAGAACCTAGGATCCACAGCATCCGACTCCATACAGTCGTTCTCGGGTCAAGCATCCGGCTGCAGGAATCTCATTTCCTGGGACACCCACAGGTTCAGAGTTTAGCAAGCGTGTCTTCATTCACTGATAGGGCGAGCGAATGTCAATGATGCTTCGATAGACTAAAGAAGCGTTCGACGCCAGCGAGCTGGGCTCATCCCTCGTAGTCGGGTAAAGGCATGCACAAAGGAAGGGGCATCGGCATAACCGAGTTCTTCGGCAGCACGTTCAATGGTCATCGTATCCTGGCTGAGTAAATGTTCTGCACGCTGCATACGGACCTGATCACGTAATGCCCGAAATGACGTCTGATGTTGGCGCAAGCGGTGACGCAGGCCTCGTTCACTCAACGCAAAGGCCTGGGCCACTTGGGCTGCATCAGGATATTGTCGTCGAAACATTCCCAGAAATTGCTCGATCCGGCCAGGAAGATGTGCATCATCCTGCTCCTGCTGACGTAGCGCTTCATCGCAGAGGGTCCGATACAAAGCATGAGCACGGGGATCTGAGGTCGGTAACCGACGTTGCAGAACTTCGTTATTGAGCCATAAGCGCCCCTGCTCTGCTCCAAAGCTTACCGGAACAGCAACACAGGCTTGATAGCGTGGCCTCAGCGATGCTGGCGGCTCAGGATAGGGAAAATCAACCCGTTCAAGAATAGGCGGAAAATGCATCGTCTCCTGAAACTCCCGCAAGAGCTTGCAGGTTCCGGATATTTCACTGTCAATCCGGTAGTGATATGCCTTTTCAGGCAAATGAACCGGATGAATCGACAAGGCACTCAAGCTCTGCCCGGGTTGAAAGCTGAGTTGTCCAAACAAATAACTCAGGCGTTGGTACTGCACCCCCATCTGCACCGCCTCAAATGCGGTTGAACAGGTGGCCAGGAGCATGGTAAAAGGTCCATAGCCGGCAAATCCAAAATAAGTGCCGGTGACCAGCCCAGCGAGTGGATCCTTCAGTTGTTCGGCTATTGCCATATGTACCAGCATTTCCAAAGCCCGATCAATCTGTGCTCCGGGCGCCATGGCATCCAGATCCAGGCCAAAACGTCGCAAAACATCGTCCGGATGTTCACCCAATTGGCGCAAACCATGCACCATGTATTGCAAACCAAGAATCAGACGCGTACTCATCGAATCTTCTGTCCTCGCACCCGAACAAAAGCATACTGCCCGAAACCGCGTTGAGGGTCATGCTCTTTGGAACGCAACGAATGCATGTCTGAGTAATCCATGTTGTTGAAATGGTTACTAATTCCAGAGGCCTGCCATTGCCGCCAGGGTTTGCTTTGCGGAATGGGGGGCCTTATGTATCCTGGATATTAGCCATACTGTTCCTGTCGTTCATGGGGTTCTAAGTCTCCAGTGAACGATGCCTCCTGTTCTTTTAACCCGTTCAGCCGGCCAGCATTGCAGTCAATTCAACCCACGAACGAACCATTCAGATCATCGGCTGATGGTATCGCCCCAGGAATCCGGGGCGGGATGCAAAACACCCAGAATCATTCCCCGAAAGAACTCCTGTACCTGAGCAATCAAGACTTCAGTCGATGGCCGTTGTTGCGGTGGTGTTAGCACCCACTCGGTCATCAACTCATGGAATGCGCCCACCAAACCCAGTGTCCGACTGAAATAATCATCACGTTCGGGCAAAAGACCCGCTGCAACCATCCGATCCACTTCTTCAAGAATCATGTAGCTGAAGGAACGAATGACCTTGCGTCGCAGCTGCTCGAACTCTGGCGAGACTCCAACCACTTCCAGACAATTGATGCGCAGAAAACGCTCATCAGCTAAAAAGGCTTGACAGGCGGTCGCCACATCCTGACGCATCTGCCCGATCAGGTCTGTTTGCTGCCCGGGACGCGATGCACGCACAGCATCCGCCACCGTCTGGGTGATGGAACGATAAATATCGCTGAGCACATCTTCCTTGGCGGGAAAGAGTTGGGTGAGGTAACGGTGTGGCACACCGGAAACAGCACTGATCATGGCCATGGTCGTACGGGCATAGCCACGGGTTCCGAATAATTCAAGACCCGCTGCCAGAATCCGGGCACGGCGCTGGGCGATTCGCTCCAGAGAATCGACGCCTTTATACCTGCGTCCTGTTTCCTGACGCACTGCGGTTGGGACTTCTGTTTTCATGAAGTGATGATAATCGTCTGTTATGGATCAGTCAATCTATCAAAATGCATTGACAGATTGTCGGGATTCGGTAAATCTATGACCCAGACACATCGTACAGGAGGCGCTGACCATGCACCAACCCGCTCTGGATGGCATGCAATCAATCCTTGATTTTGATCAGGCCAGGGAACATGGCGAACCCCAACAACGGCTCAGGGAAGTACGTCACCGAGCTCTATCCTTCCGTGAACGTTTTCTGGATCAACCCGAAGTCCTGTTTTATCGCAGCATCAATCTGGTACGGGTACCTTACCCAACCTGGTATGCCTATTCCGGTGTCTTTGCCCAGTCTGCCTACAAATTTCCATTTGTTCATATTTTGAACCGACTGTTTGTCGTTCAGTACAAGGATTTTTCCGGGCAGATACGTACCCTGCTTTTCTCGCCATCAGACCTGGAAGCTAACCGCGCGACGCCTTTTTTCAACCGCCTTGCTCAGAGTTTTCCGGGGGCCAAACTGGCTCAACGCATCATGGCTCCGATTTTTCGGGATGTTGCCAAGGCCCTTTTGGAGATCGGTATTCGTCCGGAACAGGTGGATTACATCAGTTATGATCACCTGCATACTCAGGATCTACGCACTTGGCTGGGTAATACGTCCAGCAGCGGATTCTTTCCCAATGCCCGGCTTCTTGTGCATCGGCAAGAATGGATATCGGTTCATAATCTGCTGCCTTGTCAGGCGGACTGGTATTGCCCCCAAGGTACCCGCGGTATCCCACAGGAGCGGATCATAGCCTTTGAAGGAAGTCTGGCACTCGGTCCCGGTGTGGCTCTGCTGCATACGCCCGGACATACCGAAGGAAACCACTCCCTGGCCGTTCGCGTTCCGGACGGCATCCGGGTCACTTCCGAGAACGGTGTCGGAGCTGATGCGTACGCACCGCAGAACTCCCGTATCAATGCCATTCGTCGTTATGCCCAATCAACCGGCAGTGAGGTTATTCTCAATGGTAATACACTGGAAAACAGTAATGACCAGTATATTTCCATGGTCATGGAAAAGACCATTGCTGGCCCGTCCCTGAACCCGGATTACCCCAACTGTGCCAGCAGCAGCGAATGCACGCCAGGCTGGCTCACGCCCGGTATTGATGTCAGTTACTTGATGGGTGAAGCCCATTTTGGAGTGTTGCAGTCATGAACCATGCTGACAAGGTCCTGATCACGGGAGCCAATGGTTTTATCGGTCGGGCGCTGCTGCAGCGATTTCAGGAAATGGGGGTTCAGACCGTCGGTGTTGATTTGCAGGCCAATCCCCATCTGGGGATTCACGCAGGCAATGTTGCCAAACCGGGTGCATGGCAATCCCTTGCCCAGGGCTGCTCACGGATCATACACACCGCTGCCGTTGTCTCCAACAGTGCTCCAGCACAACTGTATCGGGAAGTCAGTGTCGGAAGTGTGCACCATGTCATTGAAGCGGCCCAACACGCTGGGGTCGAACGCCTGATTCATCTCTCCTCCATTGCCGCCTATGGACTTGATTTTGACAGCGACCGGCAGGAAACCGACCCCATATCGACCCTAAGTGGCTACCCCTACTGTGATGCCAAAGCTGCCAGCGAACATGCTGTCTTGGCGGCACATGCCTCCGGTTCGCTCCAATGCACGATCATTCGGCCCGGAGATGTTTATGGCCCCGGCTCAAGGCCCTGGGTTCTGTTACCGCTGACTATGATGCGACAACGCCAGTTTCTGCTGCCCAGTCGGGGACAGGGCATATTCAGCCCGGTATTCATTGAGGATCTGGTGGATGGCATTGTGCTGGCTGCGCTCAGTTCACGGGCAGCTGGACAGATTTTTAATATCACCGAAGGAAAAAGTCTGAGTTGTGCCAACTTTTTCGCCTACCACTGGCGTTGGGCTGGTAAAAAAGGCAATATTCCTACCCTGCCTAAACCGCTGGCCCAACTTGTCACCCAGGCTGGTGCCTTTGTGTTCAACGACATTCTGCATCGCCAGACCGAGTTCAGTTCCGGTTCATTGGCCATGCTGGATCGCAAGGCTGGTTATTCGATCGCCAAAGCGCAACAGCTGCTGGGCTATCAACCGAACATAGCGATCCCTGAGGGCATGAGTCGTACCGAACAATGGCTGCGGGCACAGAACATGCTTTGCTAAACATCCGATGCACTGATGGGGATTTGTCCTGCCCGCCTATTCTTACTCAAGTTTCGGAGTTCATTTTCTCAAAAAAAATAGCTCTAATTCGCTTCAGACGTGGCTTCCAGGCGTAGTGTGAAGCTGTCCATTTGCATGACTT
>JAJZUM010000150.1 GCA_021848605.1 Pseudomonadota bacterium
GGAAACGGTGGCGATGATAGCGGCGGAAAGTATTCATGCAGCTATTGCATCACAGTCCAAGTTAAGCTGACAATACCGTTTGCAGCAGCTACCGCAGGAATCGGTAATGCAGGAAACACCTTCATCTCTCGTCTCAACCTCGGCGGACTCAGAGGCCAGTTCATCATCGGGCTATCCTTAGGCGTTGTCTGGAGTCCCTGCGCAGGGCCAACGCTCGGCGCTGCCATCGTCGTTGCCAGTCAGGGCTCTCACCTGCCTCAGGTGACCTTACTCATGGGCCTCTTCGGTCTGGGGGCAGCCATCCCAATCATCGGGTTAGCATACCTCTCCCGCACAGCCATGTTGAAAACACGCGGCAGGCTTATGCAAGCAGGCAAAGCAGGAAAAATCCTTCTTGGGGGCATTATGGTTATCATCGCGCTATTGATTCTCACAGGAGCCGACAAACCCTTGGAAACATGGTTGGTACAAATTTCACCCACATGGCTGACATCGCTGACGACGCGCTATTAACGTGACCAAGCCCACCAGGTGACTAGATCTGTCCTGAACATCATATGGCGCCCGGTTGACTGTGGTTCTAACCTGCGGACAACAAAGTACGCGCCAGATCCTGAACCTGCCGGGCAATCAGATCGGTATCGGCCTCAGGCTCCAGTTCTGCTGCGCTGCCGACACGGCCTGTCGCCACTGTCTGCACGCAGTCTCGCTCTGCCACAACCTGGTATTCACCGCCACAGTTACAGCAAAATACATGTGAGCCAACTTCCTGGCCCCGCCGTAAGACCAGTGTCGGGCCACACATATCACACACATGCAGCGGAATACCCTCATCACTATGACCGACAATATGATCCAGTTGACCCGCTCGACCCAGGTTCACAAAACGTGCGCCTAATGCAGAATCAAACTGACGATCCAGATTTTCCTCAATAATGGACAAGGCTTTTCCTCAATAATGGACAAGGCGTTGGTGATCGGCATGCCGCGCCGGTAGGGGCGTGTACTGGTCATGGCATCAAAGGCATCGCAGATTCCTACAACACGCGCATCGAGCGGTACAGCATTGCCCACCAGACCACGTGGATAACCATGGCCATCGGGTCTTTCATGATGGGCTCGCACAGCCGCCTCAGCGATACGAGCCAGCGGATGACCCGCCAGCATGCGCCATCCGATCTCAGGATGTGTTTTGATGACCTCGTATTCGTCGAAGGTCAACTTGTCAACTTTACGCAATATCTGATCGGGCACGCTGATCTTACCCAGATCGTGCAAAAATCCACCGACCGTGACACGGGAAACGTCTGCTGCTGCAAATCCTGCATCGGAGGCGAGGAGTTTGGAGAACTGAGACACCCGCCACAAATGGCCACCTGTGTAGGGATCGCGGGCTTCAACCATCCACGCCATTACCAGAAGGCTGGTCAATAAATCCTCCTGGTGCCGATGATGGAACCGACCACTATGGCGACCTAAATAGTCACGAAAGCGATGTATGAGATCCATGATGCCCTCAATGCATTACATTTGCAGTTTATACCATCAACCATAGAGCCATCCCCGTGCAGGTCTGGCCCCGCTCAAGCCAGAACGGCTTGTGCAAGTAAGTCGTGCTGTTTTACGCTTTCTTACAGCCATTTTTCTGCAGCAATGCTTCGCCAATGTCCTGATATCCAAGACGTCAGCGGCAACAAAAAAATCTTTCAATGCCTCTGTAAGAAAGACTAGCAAGTAACGACCAAGCTAGGCATCGACTGACACTGGCCTAACGTATTGCACATGTGCAGATCTCAATGCTTACAAAGCAATTGTGAAACGACACACGCGCTTCGGCTGGTCGGTTTGTGCCTTTATGTTTACCAACTCGTACGCCTATACAGAGGATATCTTCATGACTTTAAGGAAATTGGCTTCAGTGGCCCTTCTCGGAACAACCTTGTTCACCCTGTCAGCGGTTCCCAGCTTTGCTGCTGATGCCGCTAACCCATGTGCCCAAGCAGCAAACCCCTGTGCTAAGGCAGCAAATCCATGCGCTAAGGTGGCAAATCCATGTGCCAAAGCCAAGAAACACCATATGAAACACCATGCCCGGCATACACACAAAAAAGCTGCTAATCCATGCGCCACTGCTAACCCTTGCGCAAAGAATAAGTAATTCGGTGGGCTGACCGTACATGCGATCCCTGGCTCATGTAATGCGTTGCATTTCTAATCGTATGTGCGGGTGGATGTTTTGGCTGAGTCTGGGTTTTGCCAGTCTCAGCCAAGCTCACCCTGCCAATTCAGATTCCACTGCTCAGTTTCTGAAGTGGTACTGGCAGCGCCCGCTGGCCATACAACAGCTTCCAAAACCAATTGGGCACGAAAGCATCAGCCTCTCGCCCTCCTACTGTAGTCAATGCCACGTCGCTCAATTCCAGGGGTGGACAACTGCACGGCACAGTCATGCTATGGATGCTGGAGTTCTTGGTCAATTGTTAGCAACCAAGGCACAGGATCATGCATCTCATGCCGAATGCATGAACTGTCATGCCCCGCTGGCTGAACAAGAGCTCAGCCTAACATCAGCAATCCAGCACACCTCCAGTCCGTGGGATCACGATCCATCCATCCATGAGCAGGGCGTGGTTTGTGCCGCGTGTCATGTGCGTGATGGGCATTGGTATGGTCCACCACATCGAGATGGCTCAGGTTTACAGGGCAATCCCGCCAACTATCCTCATGCAGGCTGGAAAGCTGAAACAGCTTTTGAGGACTCACGCTTTTGTGCTGCCTGCCACCAGTTCCCGGCCGGCGGATACGCTCTTCATGGCAAGATGATTGAAAATACCTATGTTGAGTGGCGGCAGAGTACCTGGGCCCAGCGTGGCTATACCTGCCAATCGTGTCACATGCCCGATCGACAACATCTCTGGCGTGGTATTCATGATCCAGTTATGACACTTAAGGCATTTCATATCGACACACAGTTTCACATGAGTCCACAAGGTTTGATTCAGGCAAGTCTGCAGGTGCGCAATACCGGAGCAGGTCATGACGTGCCTACTTATGTTACACCGCATATTATTTTGGAAGCCTATCAAACCGATGTCCATGGCAACATGCTGGTGAACTCTCTGAAAACCTACCTCATTGCCCGACAAGTCAGCCTGGATGTCAGCCGCGAAATTGCCGATACGCGTCTACCTCCTGGTGGCAGGGCTATATTGAGCTACCATGCCTCAAAGCTACCCAATGCCCAAAATCTGGTTCTTGCGATCCGCGTTGAGCCCGACGCTTTCTACAATTCTTTTTACAAAGCCAAGTTGGATGCTCAGCTTCCCACCTCAGAACGCATCAATCTGGAAAAGGCTTTGGAACAGACTCGACGCTCGCCCTATGAACTTTTTCGCCGCTCCTGGCAACTTCCACTGTAAGAATCAGCTCTGAGCATCGACTTACCCATCAATATCATGATGAGGATTTAGCCATGTCTTGGACCATGACAACCGTTGCCTGTCGTTACATGAGGCACATGACAGCACTGATATCGCATCGCCTAATAGATGGTGATGAGCTTTCTTCAACATCCGTGATCATGGACTGATTGATAAGGACACATCATGCGTCAATTTTATTATCTACTGACAATGTTGTTCATGCTCGGCGTTCAGTACTCAGGTAGTGCATATGCAGATCCTCCCGATGATGAACAGGGACTGCTGATCCAGCTTTCAGGCACCAGTGTACAAGGGAAAAGGATTACTTTACCGGATGCGCATCATCCCTATACGCTCATCGTGCTCTGGGCAACGTGGTGTCCCATCTGTTTAAGCGAGATGCCTGCCTTCAATGCCTTTTATGCTCGACATCAGAAAGAAGGTTTGCTGCTGTTAGGTCTGAATGTTGACACCGACCCCGTCCAATTGCAGCACTATCTGCAACGACATGCTGTTCTATTTCCCATTATCCAGCGCGATAAAAATGGTGAACGTGACAGCCTGCATCACCTCGGTGTTACGCCCGTCAACTATCTGGTAGGCGCCGATGGTCGGATTCGCTGGCGTCGTGTTGGCCCCCTGGATGACATCCTGAATCAATAAACCCCTAGCTGAGTCTGAGGAGATCATAATGCACCACCGTACAAACCATGAGTTGTTAAGTACAGCAGCGTCGCTATGGGAGTTATTTGCACGGATTACAACCGCGCTCTACCCATTGGCCGATTTGATCGTGCGTCTTTATATCGCCCTCGTTTTTTTCATGTCAGGCTACAGTAAAATTTCTGACTGGCCAGGCACCTTGGACTTGTTCCACAACGAGTACCATGTGCCCCTGCTCAATCCAACTCTGGCAGCCTACATGGCGACAGCCGGTGAACTCGGTCTGTCCTCCTTACTAGCATTGGGACTCGGTACACGCTTCGCCGCTGCAGGACTCAGTGTGCTCAATATAACGGCGGCCCTATCTTATTACGACACACTAAAAAATGTACCCGGTGCACTACAAGACCATTTGCAGTGGGGGCTGATGCTATTTTTGCTTCTCACCTTAAACATGTCAGTGCTTCGTATCGATCATTGGATTCAGCGTACATTTTTCAGCCACAACACCCATTAAATCAGGAGTTCGTATAATGAGGCTCACCCGAGATCAATCTGCGCCATCCTTTTCAGTCGAAGATATCGACGGCAAGGAACAGTCCATCCATCATTATCAAGGTAAAAAACTACTCTTGTCATTTTACCGCTATGCCGGATGCCCCTTGTGCAATCTCAGAGTCCATCAATTAGGCCAGGAAGCGTCACAGCTTGCAGCGCAAGGTTTGCAAATGGTAGGTATCTTCCAATCCCCTGCAGAACATATACGCGAACATATTGGGCAAGATAAGCGCCCCTTCCCCATCATTGCTGATCCTGACCACCATCTGTATGCCCTCTATGGGGTGCAGGGGTCCTGGCTAGGCATGGCCCGCGCAATGAAACGCATGGGCGATATGAGTCGTGCCATTAAATTAGGGATACTTCCTGGAAAACCAGAGGGAGATATCCATATGATTCCTGCCGATTTTTTGATCAATGAGCAAGGGAAAATCCTTTGCGCCTACTACGGCAAAGATATTGGCGACCATCTCCCTTTGAGTGACATTAGTCAAATTATATCCAGAGACATGCTCATAAAAACGTAATATAAACTCATGAATTCTAATTAAATGACACATCAAACAAACTTAGTCATGGATATTTAGATGAGCATTTCTTCAAAAATTATGTTGTTTTTTGTGGGCATTCTTTCACTATTTGCTCTGACCTTAGGGATAACATTCTACTCTGTTAATGTCTTGCAAAAAAGCAATGCCCATCTTTTTAATGGACCATTTTCTATTTCAAATTCACTGCTCGCACTTCACGATGATCTCTACAACATACGAGTTATTGCGCGTTATGTTACTCATAGTCCTCATCCAGATATGCACAGCGCCAATATACGGTTGAACCAGATCAATATTGACGTTCTATCAAGAGTCCATTTTCTTCACACCAACCTGCCTCAGGAATCAACCTCCATCAATAAACTGCAAAGCGCTTTCGCTCGATCAGTACATGACACGCAACAAGCGTTTAATCTGTATCAAAAGGGAAATTTAGATGACGCAGCTATGGCGCTCATGGATGATGGAACTATTCAAGTTACGCAAATTAATGATGCCTTATTTCAATCTCAACAAAGCTCAAGTCATATTGCCGCACAATTTCTGATTCAGGCAAATACATACAATCATCGATCCATCGTCATAGTTACAATTATGGGTATAACAGTCACCATAATTTTGATTCTATTTTATTCCTTGATGATAGTGAATATACGCAATCCATTACAGCATGCCGTTAATGCAATCCAGTCTTTTTCCTCAGGGGATTTGTTTCAGTCTCTTGAGGCTCATCAAGACGACCACAATGAGTTCAACAGAATTCTTCAAGCCGCGGAAGAGATGAGGAAGAAACTTCAGTCGGTCATCAAAAATATCTCAAAAACAACAAAGACACTCTCTGATTCAACAAAATCCATGCAATCAACCTCAACACAAATGGCTCATAGTGCAGCACTCCAAAGCGAATCAGCCATCCATATGGCATCTGCCCTTGAGCAATTATCTGCCAGCATAAAATTAATTAGCGACAACTCACTGAATGTTCAGAATTCCGTTCAATTTTATAAGGCACAATCAACAGAAAGCACTCTCCAACTACAAATATTCTTTCAAGAAATTGACCGAATTGTTATTTCAGTCAAAGAATCTTCTGAACGTATTTCTGAATTGGAAAGGAAGTCGATACGAATCAATTCAATCGCTGTCGTTATTCGTGAAATAGCCGATCAGACCAACCTGCTTGCGCTCAACGCTGCCATTGAAGCAGCACGTGCCGGTGAGCATGGTCGCGGGTTTGCGGTCGTTGCTGATGAAGTCCGTGAGTTAGCGGAACGCACACGACAATCGACAACCGAGGTTTCGATTATGTTGGCTGAGATTCAAAAGGAAACAAAATCAACAGTTGACAGCATGGATGCAAGTCTCGGACTTGTTGCGCAAGGAGCCCGCCTTGTCTCGTCTGTCACTGATTCCATTCAACAAAACAACCAGAACATTTCTACCATGGTCAATGAAATTAATGAAATGACGCATGCTCTTGAAGAACAGAAGGTTGCTGTACAGAATGTTGCATTGAATGTGGCTGTTGTCGCCAATACCGCCGAACAAACCAGCTCAAATGCAAAAATGACGTCGCTCAATGCCGACAAGGTGCATGAGGAAGTTTTAGAACTCCAATCAGGGTTAGATTGGTTCAGGCTGGATCAGTAATTGGTATCGGAAAGTTCAAGATGAAACGCTTCAAGTAAAAGAAGAGAAACTGATATGACTATATTTATTTGCCCATC
>JAJZUM010000151.1 GCA_021848605.1 Pseudomonadota bacterium
GTGCCAAAGAGTGCAGCACTGAATCGCCCCCAGTTTACTAGACACTCCGAAGCCATTAAATTGGCCAAACTGGAGGGGTGTCATGAGCGCAAAGCGTTATACGGAAGAATTCAAGATCGAAGCAGTCAAGCAGGTGACGGAACGCGGTCATCGGTTGGCTGAGGTGGCCACAAGGCTGGGGGTTACTACGCACAGCATGTATGCCTGGATGAAGCGATATGGATTGCCGGAACATGAGCGGATCTCCAATCAGGACCAGGCTGCAGAAGTGCGCAGACTGAAGGCGGAACTCAAACGGGTCACCGAAGAGCGCGACATCCTAAAAAAAGCCGCAGCGTACTTTGCCAAGACGTCCGGGTGAGGTACGCATTTATTGAAGACCAGGCATGCCACCACAGCATTCGGCGGTTATGCCAGATGCTTGATGTTCACCCGAGCGGCTTCTATGCATGGCGCATTAGGCCCGAATCTGAACGTGCGATTGAAGACCGGCGTCTCATGGGGCATATCAAGCAGTCATGGATTGAAAGCGGTACGGTCTATGGTTACCGCAAAGTTTATGACGACCTGCGCGAACTGGGCGAGCATTGCGGCCGTAACCGGGTACACCGACTGATGAAGAGCGAATCCTTGCGCGCCCAGATTGGCTATGGGCGGCGTCCGGGGCCTCGTGGCGGGCCTCCGGCTGTTACGGCGCCCAATCATCTTGATCAGCAGTTCGATGTTACCGAGCCAAACAGGGTATGGGTTACCGACATCACCTATATCCGGACATACGAGGGCTGGTTATACCTTGCCGTGGTCATTGATCTGTTCTCCCGTGCCGTGATTGGATGGTCCATGCAATCCCGAATTGATCGGGTTCTGGTTCTGGATGCACTCTTGATGGCAGTATGGCGGCGGCAGCCCAAGGAGCGGGTGGTGGTTCATTCGGACCAGGGTAGTCAGTTCAGCAGCCATGACTGGCAGGATTTCCTCAAGGCCCACAATCTCGAACCGAGCATGAGCCGGCGCGGAAATTGCCATGACAACGCTGTTGCTGAAAGTTTCTTTCAGCTTCTCAAGCGTGAGCGGATTCGGCGCAAGGTCTACGCAGACCGGGAAACAGCACGCCGAGACATCTTCGATTACATTGAGATGTTCTACAACCCGAAACGACGTCATGGATACAACAACCGGCTATCGCCGGTAAACTACGAAAAGCAGTATTTCAAACGGCTCGGAAGTGTCTAGGATATCGGGGGCGATTCACACTGTCATTTTTCTCATTGGCGTATTGGAAGCCGACGAACGGTTTCAAATCGCCAATGGCATTGAACGATAGCTTTTCGTCAATGAAAGTCAAATGTGCAATGTTCATGAAATCGTAGTACCACAGCTGGCTTGTTAGCTTTTCGCTGCCAAAATTTAGAACATCATGAGCTCCCGCGTACCAGAATCCACTTGTAGCGAGTCCCGGGAAGTTCTGGAATGGATAGCCAGACTTCTCAAATGGCCCTGCCGTCTCATTATTGGTACGATCGAACGTCGCGCTGGTCCAGCTTTTGTACCGTGTGATGCGGCCAAAGGTGAACCCATAGCTTTCTGACGGTGTTAGATCGATTGTTGTCCCCTGGTAGAGAGCAGGGATCATTCGATAATCTGCAGTGTTGGCAAAAGGGGTATCTATTGCCTGACGTCCCTCACGAATATTGATCCAGTCGTTATGGTAGTTGATATAAGACTGCCCAAGAGTATCTAGGTTGGTACCCAGTGTGGGATCGTAGTTTTGAGGGTCGTTGTATGTAGACTGGGGAGTATGGGCTGTGTAAAACGCCATACCTACTGAGAAGTGATCAAGTTCTCCGCTTTCGGCTTTGAGCATGCCACCTGCTACAAAAATGCTGTTGTTGACAGGACTATTGTAGAAATTGCTATTGGTCCACTCAAAAGACCTAAGATAGCCACTTACTTTTCCGTTGGTGAAAAGATCACTGAAGCTGCTGTCATCAGCTTGTGCGCTGGTGCATAGAAAAGCCGGTACTGCGATGGTCAGCAGAGCAGGGCTCAGTCGCTTGGCGTGCATACAAGTTCTCCTCGTTTTTGGTTATTTCCAATGAAATGCAGCCCTACCATAAGGAGGAGAGCGTCGAATTTGCATCAGATTTGGCTGATTTGAGGATCAGGAAATCCTGATTTTGCAGAGAAGGCATATGAAACTCATTTCATTATGCGAGAATCAAAATGTGGCTGAATCACCTATCAACGTGATTTGCTTCAAGAAATTCTGGTTGATGGTCTTAATGAAAGCGTATTAAGGGATGTCACACCATGAGCAGAACCACACCGCCAGCAATTCCTGACTCACTGCAGCAAGCAATCCTCAATCACATCCCAGATCAGGCGTGGCTCAAGGATCAGAATTCCCGCTACATTTTGGTCAACGATGCTTTTATTGCTGCCACAGGTCGAACTGTGAAAGAAATTCTGGGGCATACACCTATGGAAATCTGGCCTGAAGAGATGGGTCAGCATTTCATGGAAACCGATCGGGCGGTGGCTACGAAGAAAAAGCGCTTGCGTTATGAGGAAGAAAGGCCAGGTCCAAGTGGGGAGCTTCGTTGGTACGATACCATTAAGACCCCACTTATTGATTCAGAAGGGAATGTCACTGGCACGGTTGGAATTTCTCGGGACATTACAGACCGCAAGAAAATGGAGCGAGAGTTGCGAGAGTCGCGAGCACAACTGAGAGAATTGAACGCTTACTTGCAGACCGTGCGTGAAGAGGAGAGGCGACGTATTTCTCGAGAGCTCCATGATGAACTAGGCCAGTCACTTACCGCAATTCAACTTGGTCTTGAATCACTTGAGGATCGGAAAGATGAGGCAGCTTGGGTTGATTCGCTCGCCAGTCTGAAGCGCCTTACAAGCTCGACCATCTCCTCTGCTCATAAACTAGCTTCTGATCTTCGACCTACAATCCTGGATGATCTGGGGTTGTCTTCAGCGCTTGAGTGGATGTTGGAATCATTTACAGCCAGAACTCGAATAAAACACGAATTCCATTTCCCTGAAGGCATCCCGAGTTTCGATTCTGAGACGAGCACTGCCCTGTTTCGAATTGTGCAGGAATCTCTTACAAACGTAAGCAGGCACAGTAATGCAACTCAAGTGGTGGTCGAATTTCAGCAGAATGAGAATGAAATTCTGCTTTCCATTACTGACAATGGAAACGGGATGGATGAACAGACTTTAACTCCATCAAACAGATTGGGTCTTATTGGCATGAGAGAGAGAAGTGTCATGGTTGGAGGGCAGTTCAATATAACCAGCAGGGCCGGGGCTGGGACACGAATCGAAGTGCGAATACCTCTGATGGAGTAGACCATGGGACGGAAACTGCGAATTCTGATTGTTGATGATCACGACATCATTCGCGATGGACTGAAGCAAATCCTTTCGTTTCATGGCGATCTTAATGTTGTTGGCGAAGCCTCTGATGGTGAATCGCTGCTTAAGATTTTGAGGTCTACGTCTGCAGATGTGCTGCTTATGGATCTTTCAATGCCAGGAAAAAGTGGTATAGCCCTTATTCAGCAGGTACATGCGTCTTACCCAGATTTATCGATTCTCATCCTGAGTATGCATCAGGAATCCCAATATGCAGTACAGGCCATACGCGCAGGGGCGTCGGGATACGTCACTAAAAACACACCTTCTCCACAGCTGATCGAAGCGATTCGTAAGGTGGCAAAAGGTGATACGGTTGTCCCTCCAGGAGTGGCCGACAAGCTCGTTCGTCATTTGCGAGACCCTAAAGAAAGTTTGCCTCATATGAGCCTGACCCCAAGAGAGTTTCAGGTTTTTCAACTTTTGGTTGAAGGTCATTCCATCAATGACATAGCCAAAACTATGTTCCTGAGCAGTAAAACCGTAAGCACACACAAAGCCCATATCCACGAGAAAATGGAGATTCCAACAACCGCAGGCCTGGTGTACTACGCACTCCAAAAGGGCCTATTGCACAATTCTCCCTAGGGAAATCCTGAGTCTCAAATCAGGTAATCCCGATTCACAAATAAGCGCTGAACCTTCATCCTGAACCCATGATGAGAACGACACGACCTGTATGTTTGGCAGAGCGCGGCATGGTAGCCACGGCACACTATCTGGGTACCGCAGCAGCGTTGGATGTCCTCAAAGAAGGGGGTACTGCGGTAGATGCGGCATTGTGCGCAGCAGCAACCCTTAGTGTGGTATTGCCACACATGGTTGGTTTGGGGGGCGATGCATTTTGGCTTATTTATGATGCCCGGCATAAAACACTTTCTGCCATTAATGGCAGTGGCCCCAGTGGGAGCGCTGTGACCCGTGAACAATATAAAGGAGAAGCAGCCATTCCATTTAGAGGTCCTAGAGCTGCTATTACAGTTCCTGGGGCAGTGGATAGCTGGAGACTTGCCCATGACCGCATGGGAACCATGCCGTGGACAAGATTACTTGAACCTGCAATTCATTATGCATCTACCGGCGTCGCGGTGACCAATGACCTGGCTGGCTGGATTGCCGATGATGTGACTCCTTTCCGTCATGATCCTGGTTCTAGAGGAATTTTTTTGAGGGAAGGACAGCCTTTGAGGGCTGGCGATCGGTTACGACAAGAAGCGCTAGGGAAAACTCTTAAAGGTATTGCGCGACATGGGCCACGTCATTTTTACGGTGACACTGGTGAAAGTATTAGCCGTTACCTTGCTAGCCAGGGAGGGTTGCTCAGGGCAGAGGACTTCGGGAACTACGAAGCACGTTGGGTAGCCCCTCTTACGTCGCGCTATCGCGACTACACTGTGGGCCAGGTTCCGCTTCCATCGCAGGGTATAGCCGGCCAATTGATTCTGAACTTTCTATCGGGCATTGAATTAAAGGCATATGGACCGGAGCATCCCGACTATTACCATGCTTTGATTCAGTCAATTAAATGGGCATTCCAGAAGCGTGATGCTCATTGGGCGGACCCCAGGTTTCACGCTGCACCAGTAGATTCTTTACTGGATCCAGATCTGGCTTTCCGTGAGCGGCCACATTGGTTGGCGCATCCTGAACTCACTCATGACAACCGGCCAGGTGGTAGTGATACCACATTCATGAGTGTGGCTGATCGATATGGTAACGCTGTGGGTTTGGTACAAAGCCTGTATTTTGATTTTGGTTCTTGTGTCACTGATCCTGAGTCCGGTGTTCTTCTTCAAAATCGGGGCAGCTTTTTCTCGCTAGATCCTCATCATCCCAACTCGCTGGAGCCAGGAAAGCAGTCTGCTTCCACTCTTATGTCAGGGATGTTGTTCAAAGACGGGAAGCCGTATCTGGTCTATGGCACCCAAGGAGGTGAAGTGCAGCCACAAACCCAAACCTCTTTGGTTACCAGAATCGTTGATTTTGGATTTGACGTGCAAGAAGCTATAGAGGCTCCACGGGTGCTTTATGGACGGTCCTGGGGAGACGATTCCAACAGATTATTGTTGGAATCCAGTGCGCCAGCTGCTGTGTTCGAGGCTTTGCGTTCCAAGGGCCATCCTGTGGAGTCAGCTGTATGGCCTTTCCCTCGGATGGGAACAGCCCAGGCTATTCGCCTACCTGGCCCATGGTCTCCATTTTTTGAAGGTGGTGCAGATCCCCGTGGAGAAGGCATTGCCCTTGGTTTTTGAAAGGAGAAGGCCATGCAGTTCGATCTTTTGATTCGTAACGTGCGCGTTCAGGACGAGGCGCCTTTGGTTGATATCGGCATCCGGGATGGGCGCTTTGTGGCGATTGAACCTGGAATTGATGGCAATGCAACTGAGCTTATTGATGCCGGGGGGCGGGCAGCGTTACCTGGATTTGTTGAGCCACATCTCCACTTAGACAAGGCCTTTCTGCATAGGCGCCTGCCGGCAAGACTGGGAACTCTGGAAGAGGCAATTCGCGTCACAGGGATTCTAAAAAGCAAGCAAGAACGTAGCGATGTATTGGCACGTTCTCGTCAGGTACTTGATATGGCCATTGCCAATGGAACAACTGCTTTGAGGGCCCATCCGGATGTGGATCTTATTCAGGGTTTGATTGGTGTTGAAACATTGCTTGAACTTCGGTCCGAATACGAGAGCCTGATTGATATACAAATTGTCGCTTTTCCCCAAGAAGGAATAATCAAGTCGTCCGGAACTCATGAGTTGATGCAGGAAGCTCTTGGAATGGGAGCCGACGTGGTTGGAGGATGCCCATACAACGAGCTTAGTTGGGAAGACACCCAGCGACATATCGATATCGTGTTCCAGCTTGCCCAAAAGAATGATTTGGACGTCGACATGCATGCGGACTTTTCTGATGACACATCAGATAAACGGTTTGCTGCGGCAGAGTACATCGCACAAAAAACCATAGAAACTGGCTACCAGGGTCGTGTTTCCCTGGGGCATGTCACAAGTCTGGGATCTTTGGACCCGGACGATCTAAAGCCAGTGATCGAATTGCTCAAAAAAGCAGACATCAGCATCGTAACTTTGCCAGCCACAGATCTCTATTTGGGAGGGCGGAAGGATACAAAAAACCAGCGCCGTGGCCTGACTCCGGTGCGTGCCCTGCATCATGGAGGGGTCAACGTGGCGTATTCATCCAACAATGTTCGGAATGCGTTCACCCCGTTTGGCAAGGCAGATATGTTGGTGATTGGGAACCTTTTGGCGCATGCCATTCAATATGGAACGCCGGAGCATCAGGCAGCAATTCTGGAAATGGGCACGATTAATGCCGCACGAGCCATAGGCATTTCAAAGAACTATGGGTTAGCTGTGGGAAAGCAGGCTGATCTCGTGATCCTGGATACCTTTCAGGTAGCTGATGCTCTACTCGATATCCCTGCGCGTTCCTGGG
>JAJZUM010000152.1 GCA_021848605.1 Pseudomonadota bacterium
TTCCGCTATGCGTGCCATTCAACAAAAAACTGAATTGGTGAAAAGCTTCTTTCGCTTGCCTGATACTCTGTACGCAGGAACATGTGGGTAGTGGAAACCACGCAAAAACTTATGCAACGATTAATACCAATCGTAAAAGCTGAGACATACCCCCCCGATAAGCGACAAATAGCGCGATCCAGCAGCATAACTGACCATGGACATAGCTGGGATGGGTGAAAACCCAACGACTCGATCAGGGCCATACTGACGTACAGTGTGAACATTGGCAGCAGCGATTATTTCATTAACCTCATCCCATTCGACACGAACAAACCCCCCAAGGCCTCTTTTTTCCTTGTAGGATCCTGGGATGGTGCTGTGTTCAACGATCTGGGCCCATGCCTGAACAGGGTCTAGATGCGTACGCGCCTCGCGCCAAAGCCTAAGCAGGTGCGTGCGTACCTTGGGATACTTCAGACGATTGGCACTGTAGATATACCAGCTATAGCTCGCACCGCGCTGACAACCTCTGGGTTCATGGTTCGGCAGATCAGGACGTGTGCGCGGATAATCGGTTTGCTGGGTCTCCCAAGTAATAAGGCCATTTTTTACGTAGATCTTCCAGGAACATGAGCCAGTACAATTAACTCCATGGGTCGATCGCACCACTTTGTCATGTTGCCAACGGGCACGATACGCATCTTCCCAGGTACGGGATTCCTGCCGGGTTTCACCGTGCTGCTGGGCAAAAGTCCCCGTTTTTCTTCGAAAAAATCGTAAGGTATCCAGTACGTTGCTCATGAATTAATCCTCGGTCATGCGACGTTAAAAATGGGTTGAACATGTACTCAACACGGAGTTTTGGCTTGAGGTCTGGCGTACCACCACCAAGTGACGGCTATGCAGCTCAGATAAAAAACAATGAACATCATGAATGCCATTTCAGGACCTCCGGTCAGACTGATGGAAGTTCCAAATGACTTCGGAATAAAAAATGCGCCAAAGGCAGCTACTGCCGAACTGAACCCCAGTACTGCAGCAGATTCTCGTGCCGCATTGCGCTGACGTTCTTCTATGGATGCCTGAGGCGTTCTGCGATCACTAAGGGTGCGAAATAGTACTGGAATCATCCGGAAGGTTGAACCATTACCGACACCCGTGGTGATAAAGAGAACCAGGAACATCCCAAGAAAGCGACCAAAGTGTCCTTGCCCCCCGCCATGCGGTAATGCGCCTAGTACACCAAACACGGCCGCAGTCATCATCAAGAAGTTCCAGAACGTGACCCGCGCGCCACCCAGTTGATCCGCGACCCATCCACCCAAGGGGCGTGCCAGGGCACCCAGCAGTGGGCCAAGAAATGCATAGCGCAGAGGATCGACTGCGGGAAACTCCATTTTGGTCAGCATGGGAAATGCCGCTGCGTATCCAATAAAGGAGCCAAAAGTCGCGGTATATAACCAGCACATAAGCCAGTTGTGTGTTCTCCTGAAAATGATGGACTGTTCCCGAAATGATGAGCGGGCACTTTGGATATCATTCATGCGCAACCAGGACAGAATCGTCATCAGTGCAATAGGCGGGACCCAGACAAAGGCGGCATTTTGCAACCAGAGATGCTGGCCATTGCTAAGGACCTGAGGCGCACCGGCTAATCCTCCAAGCAGGCTGCTGGTGACAACAACAGGAACAACAAATTGCACGACGGAGACCCCGAGGTTGCCCAGGCCCGCATTCAGGCCCAAAGCTGTACCCTGGTATTGCTTGGGAAAGAAGAAACTGATGTTCGCCATGCTGGAAGCAAAGTTGCCCCCCCCAAATCCACAAAGCAGGGCAATCACGACAAATTCGAAATAAGTCGTATGACAATTCTGTACTGCTATACCCATCCACAACGCAGGCAGTAACAGCGATGCGGTACTAAGCGTTGTCCAGCGACGTCCACCAACTACGGGAACGATAAAAGCATAAAATATTCGGAGTGTTGCTCCGGAAAGACCAGGAAGAGCCGTCAACCAGAACAGCTGGTTCACACTGAAATGAAATCCAACGCTGTTCAGACGCACGGTAACCGCACTCCAAACCATCCATACGGCAAAGGCCAACAACAAGGCTGGAATAGAAATCCACAGGTTACGGTTGGCAATCGACTTGCCGTACAGTTGCCAGAATTCCTGATTTTCCGGTTGCCAATCCGAAAGTACAGGTCCTTTTGGTGCAGTGATCTCAATACCTTCCATGTTCATTGCCATGGTTTATTCCTCCGTCATTGGAACAGGTTCATTTGGGTATGAATGGAAACGCAGTGGGCCAAGCAAGGGCGCGCGACGAATTTCGCTGAAGTAAAGAGCGACCAAGGAAACCGATACGATGGCAAACAGCAGCATGAAGCAGGAACTACGGATTCGGGTCATATCCTGAAGCCAGCCAAAAAGGATCGGTAGTGCAAATCCACCCAATCCACCGGCCAACCCGACAACCCCGGATACAATACCCATATCTTCCGGGTAATCATCAGCAATATACTTAAAAACCGAAGCCTTGCCGAAGGCAAAGGCAACCCCGACCGTCAGCATCAGTACCGTGAACAGCACGACATGGAGTTCAATATGCAAGGCCAGTGCACCGGTTGTACCGTGGATGATCAGATCAGTGGGTGGATAAGACAGCACAAAGAGACAAAGCCAACTTACCCACATGACCCACCATGTAACGCTGTGGGCCCCACAACGATCCGAAATCCATCCACCTACAGCACGCAGGATCCCTCCCGGCAGGGAAAAGCAGGCAGCCAGCAGGGCAGCACGCTGAATATTGCATCCATACTGGGCAACGTAATATTCGGTCAGCCAGAGCGCCAGAGCTACATAGCCGCCAAAGACAATCGAGTAGTACTGGCAGTAGCGCAGTACCCTCGGACTGAGCAACAGACGAAATGTCAGGGTTGATCCTGAACGGCTTCGTATGACCTGTCCGGGTTCAGCCTGGGCGATCAACCCGAATAGTGCGGCTGTAAAGCTCAAAATCAGGGCATAAAGGATCGGCACACTTTGCCACCCCCAAGTTAGAATCAGAATGGGAGCGATCAGTTTGGTCAGGGCTGCTCCTGAGTTGCCAGCACCAAAAATACCCATGGCAAAGCCCTGTTGCGATGGGTCAAACCAGTGTGAAACATAGGCAATGCCCACCGAAAAGGAGCCACCGAGCAATCCGATAAGGAATCCGAGTTCCAGAAACTGGGGATAGGTGTGGGCATAGCGCAACATGAACACGGCTGGAATACAAATCAGCATGAGCACAAAAAAAACCGGACGACCTCCAAAACGGTCGGTCAGAATGCCGAGTGGAAGACGTGCCAGGGAACCGGATAAAACCGGCATGGACGCAAGCAAACCAAACTGGGCACCATTAAGGTGCAGCATCTGTTTAATAGGTATGCCAAGCACGGCAAACATCATCCAGATCATGAAGCATATGGTAAAAGCAAAGGTGCTGACAGCAAGAACTCCGTATTTTTTGGAGATTACAGACATCATGACGTGCTTCTCACTGACTTCGACACACTGAAACTAATCAAGTCAGAGACGGAGAAAGTTGACCCGGATCAAGGTTGAAATAAGTCGATAATGGGCAAAAATGACCATCCTATTACTTTGGAGATATGTTATTTCAGGAAAAATAAGCATAAAAAACATATTATTAATATATGTGCCCCTTACAAGACACTCAGGTTGAACCCCGTTGCAACTCTTTAGGGATAGTTGAACATGTGGATGCCCTTCAAACAGTCATTACCGGCCAGAGCCTGGTTAGCCGTCAGCATGATCACCCTACTCGCACTGATCAGTACATTGAGTTCCGGGTTTATTGCTTGGGTTAGTGAACATGATGCCGCGGCCATCAATATGTCAGGTTCATTGCGGATGGCGACCTACCAGATTTGCTGGAAGATTGCCGAAGGTGCCCGTCCACAGGTTATCCAAACCATGGGGGACGAACTTGGTCAACGCCTGCGAAGCATGGCCATCCGTGAAGACGTCCAGTGGCACGCTGATTCCAGAACATCCCGGAGTTATCTGGCATTACAACATGATTGGCAAATTGTGCTGAATCCTGAACTACAGACAGGTCACCGTGAATCATTTCTTCGGTCTGCAGATCTTTTTGTTCTCAAAATTGATGAATTTACCCACCTGTTACAGCGGGAAAGTGAACAAATGCAGCAATTACAGCAACACATCCAGATTGTGGCATTGCTGGCAACCCTGATTATACTTGCCGTTGGATTGTATCAGCTTGAATCGGACGTCTTGGGGCCCTTGAAGGAAATTGTCGGTGCAACCTACCGATTCCGTGCCGGGGACCATTCGGTACGAGTCAGCTACACAGCTCCTGATGAGTTGGGGCACATGGCCAAGGCCTTCAATGCCATGGCTGATACTATTGATCAATCACATCGTCATCTTGAAGAACTTATTACCCGAAAAACCCGTAACCTCGAGCGTGCGAACCGCATTCTTGTCCATCTCAATCAGTGCAGTCGCAGTGTTGCCCTTGGACAAGGTCATCTGCCTGAACTCATTCGTATGATCAGGGAGTTTGAGTCTTTCTGGAGTGGCTTGCAACTGACCCTGTTTCTGAAACCAGGCACTGATCCCTGTTTTGACGGTCTGTCCACTCAAGAGACAGATGACGCTGTAACCCCCATTTCTCCGAATGCGACCAACTATTTGAGATCCTATCCTATTTATGGCTGTAACCAGATTATCGGTGAATTGAGGGCGTATTGGCCTGATCAGGACGTTCTGTCTTGGGAACATGAGCTGCTGCAGGCGTTTACTGATCTGGTTGGTATCGCACTTTCATTTGAACGGCAACGTGAACGAGATCACCATATGCTTCTTCTCAAGGAGCGAACCACCATTGCCCGGGAGTTGCATGATTCGCTTGCACAGTCTCTTTCCTATATGAAAATTCAGATCAGTCGCATGCAGACCTTACTGGATCGTCAGGAATCACTGACTCAACTTGGCGAGGTCGTTACTGAACTCAAAGATGGTGTGAGTAATGCCTACCGGCATTTGCGGGAATTACTGAGTACCTTTCGTTTGCAGATCAAAAATGGAGATTTTGCCCAGGCCATGCAGGAAACAGCTGATGAATTTGCCCATAAGGGGGATTTTAAGATCAACCTGCTCATGGATGAAGCACCCTACCCCATCTCGGCGAGCGAACAGATTCATATTCTGCAGATTTGCCGGGAAGCTCTTTCTAACTGTGTTCGTCATGCACAAGCCCGGCAGGTTACCGTACAACTTCGCTACCGAGATGATCAGATGGCACTATCGATCGACGATGACGGTATAGGTGTACAGCAACCTTATGATCAGCACCAGCATCATGGCATTGCCATTATGCATGAACGAGCCAGCAGCCTGGGAGGCATCTTCATGATTAAACCAGGGGAATATGGAGGAACGCAAGTGCATCTGGATTTTGTGCCCACATGGCACCAAAGCGGACAGGGAGCCTAATGACATGAACCCCACCATGCACCGAATATTTCTTGTTGATGATCATCCGCTCATGCGACGCGGTCTGCGACAACTTATTGAACTCCAGTTAGATTTTCAAGTGATCGGTGAGGCTACCAACGGCATCGATGCCCTCCAAAAGATTGAATCAGCCAACCCCGATCTGATTATTCTCGACAGTAACATGCCACAGTGCAATGGTATTGAAACCCTGAAAAAACTGCGCAGTGCCGGATACCCGAACAAAATCATGATGTATACCGTTTCAGATGACGAACAAAATCTACGTCAAGCACTCAAGCAAGGTGCCGATGGCTATATTCTTAAAGATATCGAGCCGGAAGAGCTGATCCAGAATATCCGTGAAATCCTGCTGGGCGATATTGTGATCAGCAGTGCACTGACTCCCGTCCTTGCCCGAAGTTTGCGTCTGCCGTCGGCCGCCGAACCATCCGCAACACTTACCGTACGGGAACGTGATGTGCTGAGCATGATGGTATCTGGCTACAGCAATAAAGTGATTGGTAGCAAACTGGGCATCACTGAGGGTACTGTCAAGATTCACGTCAAGAACTTGCTGCACAAGCTTGGACTGCGTTCCCGAGTTGAGGCTGTCGTCTGGGCCATGAAACAATCAAGCAACCGTTGACATCCTTCCCGTCCTCCATCTGAGACTGACGCTTGCGCGGGCCCCTGAAAAGCATGGATTCTATGGAAACGCCAAGTTTTGCCGCACAATTTCGATCAATTTGGCATCTTCAGACAGGTTTGTGAAACATTTTGGATAAGTAATCGAATCTTGTTTTTTGGGGGCATTGCAGTACAATGTAATTCACAAGAATGACATTGAGAGACAACCATGGCCGCAAACCAACTCGTACAGGCGCGCATTGACGGCGCTATTAAGAAAGAATCAGCCATTGTTCTGGCTGCAATGGGGCTTACTGTGTCTGACGCGGTACGGCTGCTGCTTACGAAGGTGGCACATGATAAGGCACTGCCATTCGAACCACTGATTCCCAATGCGACGACGATTCAAGCCATGAAAGATGCCCGCGCTGGAAAGGTCACAAAGGCTGCCAACCTAGATGCGCTGTTCAGCGATCTCAATGCGAACACTTGACTACACTAGACAATTCAAGCGTGATTACAAGCGCGAAGCTAAGGGACGACACTTGGGAACACTTGATGCCGATCTTCGCTCCGTTTTGTTAGCCTTACTGACTGATCAGCCATAGGAGCTGCGCCACTTGGACCATGCTTTGACTGGCGATTGGAAGGATCATCGGGATTGCCATGTCAAACCCGACTTGATTCTGATTTATCAGAAACCAGA
>JAJZUM010000005.1 GCA_021848605.1 Pseudomonadota bacterium
ACTGTGAGGTCTCTATGCGCCCAATACTGAAAACACCACTTATTGTTCTAACCCTGGCGGTTCTGGGTGGGTGCGCCTCCGGCGAACACGCTCGCACCGACTTCAGTCATCAGCAGTATCAGGCCAAGGTACACTTTGACAGCCCGGCCCTGATGTCTGTCGTTGGCATTACCGACATTGCCGTAGATCGCGGCGCCGGATTCCCGCGCGTGCAAGCGACCATTGTCAACCACTCCCATTTCAGCAAGCATTTTGAGTACCAGATCAAGTGGTTCGACAGCAGTGGCTTTGTGGTTAATCCTGGCTCACAACCCTGGATTCCGGTGCATCTGCATGGCAAGGAACATTTGCAGGTCCAGTCAACGGCACCCAATGCCGATGCTCAGGACTTCAGCATTGATGTACGCAAACAGGATTCCTGAAAATATCTCACAACCTTTAGCGTGGACATGACATGAACTATAACCATACCTTGAGAGCCCTGTTGACCTGTTCTGTGCTCGGTTTGACCGCATGCGCCAGCCAGGTCAACTATGTTGACCCCAACAGTGTTGATACCGTAACCACTGATTTTGGTTCCACAGACCTGCAAATGATCGCCAGTCATGAGGTCGATAACCTGCTGGCCTTTCCTCCCGTCCAACGCATGATTGCCAATGGTGAACGCCCCATTCTTTTCGTGGACCATATCCGCAACAAGACCATGGAACATATTGACACCGAATCGGTCACGGATACCATCATGACCAAGCTGGTGCAGTCCGGAGCATTTCGCTTTGTCGACATGACCGCTGCTGCCGCATTGCGCAAACAGCTCGATTACCAGAACAACAGTGGCATGGTCGACCCCTCAAAGGCTATTGCCATGGGCCAGCAGATTGGCGCCCAGTACATGCTTTATGGCGAGTTGTCCAATATTACCCAGCAGAACTCCAGTGAGCGTTCCGTCTATTACAAGTTCACTTTGAAGCTCACCTCAGTCCGTACTGGGGAACTGATCTGGATTGGTGAAAAACAGATTCGCAAAATCCAGAAAAAATCACTTTTTGGTTTGTGATCATTGCGGCTGCTCTGTTGTCGCGTTCTATACGTGCATGGCGCAGCCCCCCCAGAACCCAATTTGGTGTTTGACTCACGCTGGAGAGCAAACTATGCGCATCATTGCCTCAATCGCCTTGCTCGGTTCCCTGTTGATGACCGGCTGCTCGCATTCACCATCATCAACGCTACCCGTACGCGTTAGTGATCGGCCACACTCGGGCGTGCAGACACCGCGACATGAGGGTACCCTGGCTCGACAAAAACAGCCTCGTCTTCTGGTGCTTGATTTCGTCTCTACGGATCAAAAGGTGTTTGCTTTTCTACCTGAACTTGCTAATGATCCTCAACGTCAACCCCGATTACAACACCACTTTCTGGACACGCGCCTCGGACGGGCAACCGTTCTCGGGGCTGACTGGCTAAGTACCGATCTGCAGCAATTTCCGGGCTGGATCGTCATTGACCGGCTCCCCTGGGAAGCACAATTGCATCATCTGCAAAGCCGTAGTGATCTCGAGCAACTGGTACAAGGCGCCAAACCAGATATTCTGATTATTTCAACCGTTGAAGATCTTGGACTGCGCCAATCGGATTTCAGTGGTTATGGCCTTGATACTTCGGCCAAACGCTTTGAGCTGCATCTATTCGTTCGCGCTGTGGATGCCCACAACTTCAAGATTCTGGCCAGTGGTGAATACGAGGGCGAATCTTCCACCAGCGAATCGGATAACGGTCAGTCGAGTGATAGTGGCCGTATCCGTTCACTGATGCGTCAGGCAGCGCTAGCCGCTTCGCAGGATCTTATTGCGCGACTTGGGCCAAGCCCCAATTGATTTGCGGACCCAATTGATCTGCGGACTCAGTGCAGCAGCTTTTTCTGAAATTGCAGCGTGTTAGCCTCTCCCAGGCTGACAACGATCGTATCCCCACCCACAAAATGCCCTGCGAGCAGTTCGGTGGCCAACGGATTCTCCAGCAAAGTTTGCACGGTCCTTTTCAATGGGCGCGCCCCAAAAACCGGGTCATAGCCACGCTCACTCAGCCAGAATACGACATCATCCGGAATTTCCAGATGCAGATCCTTGTCTGCCAGACGTGAATCAAGACGAGCCAACTGCAACGAAGCAATGGACTTGAGTTCCTCCATACCCAGAGGATGAAATACAACGGTCTCGTCAATACGATTGATAAACTCAGGTCGGAAATGCTGACCGACCCGTTGCATGACCGCCTGTTTCATGGCGGCCAGCGCATCGGCGCTGCCGTGGCCGGCCATACTTTGAATAAGATCCGAGCCCAGATTTGAAGTCATGACAATGACAGTATTGCGAAAATCGACGGTCCGCCCCTGTCCATCCGTCAATCGCCCTTCGTCAAGCACCTGCAGCAGCACATTGAATACATCGGCATGTGCCTTTTCAACTTCATCTAGCAAAATCACGGAATACGGACGCCGACGCACGGCCTCCGTCAAGTAACCACCTTCTTCGTAGCCAACATAGCCCGGGGGGGCCCCAATCAAACGGGCTACGCTATGTTTTTCCATAAACTCGGACATATCAACCCGCAACAGGGCATCATCCCGATCAAACAGAAATTGTGCCAAAGCCTTGCATAGTTCAGTTTTGCCAACCCCCGTCGGCCCAAGAAAAAGAAAGGAACCCTGCGGACGATTGGGATCAGCCAGGCCCGAACGGGAACGTCGCACTGCATGGGCAACCGCGGCTACCGCCTCATTCTGACCAATCACTTGGGCATGAAGCGCATCTTCCATACGCAACAATCGCTCACGCTCACCCTCAAGCATGCGACTGACGGGAATACCCGTGGCCGCACTGACGACTTCAGCAATTTCCTCTTCAGTGACCCGATTACGCAACAGACGTGGCGCCGAAGCGGATTGTCCCTGCTGAGAAGCCTGATTCAACTGGCGCTCAAGTTCAGGTATCGTGGCATACTGCAAACGGGACATCCGTTCCAGATCACCCGCCCTGCGGGCGGCATCAAAGTCCTGGCGCGCCTTCTCAAGATCTTCCTTGATTTGCTGTGCACCATGCAGACTGAGCTTCTCTGCTTTCCAGATCTCATCAAGGTCGGCATACTCATGTTCAAGCCGACTGACTTCCTCTTCGATTTTATGCATGCGCTGCTGCGAGGCGACATCACCCTCGTGACGCAGTGCTTCTCGCTCCATTTTCAGCTGAATCAGGCGACGATCAAGCTTGTCCATCGCCTCAGGCTTAGAGTCCATTTCCATACGGATACGCGAGGCCGCCTCATCGATCAGATCAATGGCCTTGTCGGGCAACTGCCGGTCGGTGATATAACGTTGCGACAAGCGCGCGGCGGCAATAATGGCTGGATCGGTAATATCAACGCCGTGATGCAGTTCATAACGCTCTTTAAGGCCACGCAAAATGGCGATCGTATCCTCGACACTGGGCTGATCAACCAATACTTTCTGAAAACGTCGCTCCAAAGCCGGATCTTTTTCAATATACTGGCGGTATTCATCAAGGGTCGTTGCACCGACACAGTGCAGTTCACCCCGAGCCAATGCTGGCTTGAGCATGTTACCGGCATCCATGGCACCATCAGCCTTGCCCGCACCGACCATGGTATGAATTTCATCAATAAAAAGAATAATCCGACCTGCTTCCTTGCTCAAATCTTTTAACACTGCCTTTAAACGTTCTTCGAACTCACCCCGATATTTTGCACCGGCAATCAGCGCGCCCATATCCAGTGCGAGAACACGCTTATTGCGTAAACCCTCGGGTACTTCCTGGTTAATGATTCGCTGCGCCAAGCCTTCAACGATGGCCGTTTTACCCACTCCTGGTTCACCAATCAGAACCGGATTATTCTTGGTGCGACGCTGTAATACCTGAATCGTTCGACGAATTTCATCATCCCGACCAATCACCGGATCAAGCGCACCTTCCTCAGCCCTTCGGGTCAAGTCAATACAGAATCGATCCAAAGCCTGACGCTGGTTTTCGGCATCGGCATCCTGAACGGAGTCTCCAGCTCGCATGGCAGCAATCGCCTGTTTCAAGACATCAGGCTGCAAACCAGCCTGTTTAAGCAACCGGCCGACCTCGCCTTCATCGAGCATGGCCAATAATACCCATTCGCTGGCTACAAACTGGTCCTTGCCCTGCAAGCTCAACTTTTCGGCACGATTAAACAGACGAGCCAATTCAGATGATACCTGGATATCGCCCTGATGACTGACTTTTGGCATACGCCGAATGGAGTCCTCGAGTTCACCCTGAAGGGTTTTCGGTTGCACCCGACAACTTTGCACAAGAGCCCGCACACTACCCTGTTCCTGACGCAACAGTGCCAATAGCAGATGTTGTGGCTCGATAAACTGCTGATCATGTTCCAATGCCAGAGACTGTGCCTCGGCAAGGGCCTGCTGCAGTTGTGACGTCATTTTTTCAAGACGCATAGTCATGCTCCAAAATGGATGTATGACTAAGACATAAGGGCAGTAAGGAAATTTTCAAGCTGGGAGCGAGAGAATCCCGCTCCCAAAGCACTGAATCAGTGCAGACCCTGAATGAAACTGGCAACAGCCAGAATATCGGTGTCAGAAAGGCGCGAAGCCATCAGTTCCATCGGTCCTGGCTCAGTTGGCCGGGTGCTATCGTTGCGTCGGTATGCTGGAGCATCCAGATCACCCCGACCCGCAGCACGGAAGGCCTTCAACTGGGCCACGACATAATCGGCATGCTGACCCGCCAGACGTGGAAAACCAGCCTCGGGCATACCTTTGCCGGACGGACCATGGCAACTGGCACATGCCTGAACGCCTGCGGCAACGTTCCCTCCACGCCACAGACGCTCACCTTGTTTCAGGTATTCCGGCTTGGTAAAGCCAACGCCCATTTTCTGACTGGAGAAATAAGCTGCCACATTGGCAATATCCTGATCCGTCAGGCCAGCAGCCATACCATTCATGATGGCATTCTGGCGACGACCCGCCTTGAAGTCGTGCAGCTGCTTTTCAATATAGCGGGCATTTTGTCCTGCCAATCGAGGAAAAGTTGGAGCTACACTGTTGCCATCTGCACCATGACAGGCGGCACACATCGCTGCTTTGGCCTGTCCTGCCGTGGCATCACCCACCAGCGGATCGGCCATCACAGCCACCATCACACCAGCCCCGACAAGAAGGGCACACAATGACTTCATCATGGATAACGTCCTGAATATCTGAAACAGCGGTTCAACCGAAAATCAATGGGCATTGTACTTGATAGCTGCCATCAGTTCAGCATCGGTACACTCGGAACAGGTTCCCATGGCAGGCATCGCCTTGTAACCATTCTTGGCATGTTCAAAAAGAACCTTCATGCCTTGCTTGAGACGCGGAGCCCAAGCTGCCTTGTCGCCATGCTTGGGAGCACCGGCAACACCCTGACCGTGACAAACCACACAGTGCATGTTATACACCTGCTCACCCGTCATTGCTGCCTGACTTGCAGCAACCATACCCGTCATCATCAAAGCAAGGGCCAATTTCTTCACGTCTTTTATCTCCATGGTCAATCGTTGTGGTTCAACATTCGACAGCTGTTTGGGTCTCTGTTCCGAGACCATCCTGGCCGCTGATTATACACCAGGATTTGGGCCAGAGGTATGCGATCATGGTATGCTTAACCGATCTTCATAATCACGACCACCTCTGGATCAAAACCGCTCATGCCAGACACCCTGACACTTTCTCCCCTACGCACTCTGACGTTTTTAACCAGCGCTGCCCGCTTTGAGCAGTGCCCAGCTGATCAAGGCATCGAAGTCGCCTTTGCCGGCCGATCCAACGCCGGCAAATCCAGTGCCATCAATGCCCTCGCCCAACAGCGCCAATTGGCACGAAGCTCAAAAACCCCGGGACGAACCCAATTGCTCAACTTCTTTCATATGCCTGCATATGAAAACCGCTACCTGGTTGATCTGCCCGGCTACGGCTACGCAGCTGTCAGCAAAGCCACTCAGGCTTCCTGGTCCAGTGAACTGGGCCGATACCTGCGTGAACGAAGCTGCCTAGCAGGACTGATCCTGCTGATGGACATCCGCCACCCTTGCCAGGATCTCGATCTCAGCCTCATTGACTGGTGCATGGCCCGAACGCTGCCAGTACATATCCTGCTGACCAAAGCAGACAAACTGAATCGCGGACCCGCAACCCTTGTTCGCAACCGGCTCCGCAACCAGTTTGGCGACCACCCCCACATCAGCATTCAAACCTTCTCGGCCCTGAGAAAAACAGGCCTCGAGGAATGCGATGCGCGAATTCGATCCTGGCTCAACATACCCGACACCCCGCATGCTAACACAGCAGATTTCGTGCAAACGTGACACATGTCAAGACTAGCATGAAAACCATCAACACTCGCTGACAACAGAAAAACAACAGTCCCGCAGTTTGCTGTGGGGCAAGTGCATGCCAAAATATTCGTTCAAATCTTGAACCCTATGATTCTCGTCAGAACCGAGGCTTAAGCCATGTTAGCCATGAATTCAACCTGCGGGGGATTTTTTTTACCACGCCGGATTGTCATCATAGTCCTCATACTTTTTTCAACGGCTGGATGGTCAAACCCAAATTCAAAGATCGCCTTACCGCTGATCATGGCCATGGACTTTACGCCTTCCAGTCATGAACCAACCAATCACCAGGCTCTGGTTTGGTTAAGCGTTCTGGATCAGTTGAAAAACAGAGATTTTATGTTTAGCCACAACCTCAGGCAAACCGATCTTCCGCCACGATTACATGCGATCATGATACTGGTACGCCATCCCGACAAGGATTTTTTTGAGAAGGTGTACCCCGGCCTGCACCTGATGAAGATTCCGTTCATTTTATGCCTGAACGAACAGAATATGAAAAATCATCTTTCATGGCATGCGGTCCGAACCATGCTGTCGGGTGGAGCCATCCTGGCCAATGCAGGGAGCCGAGCACCTTCGTTGATTAAGTCAGACCCCCAAGGCGACCTGCAGCCCTGGATATCGACCCGCGCCTGGTCAAAACACGGCTATGAACCGGATGCCCAGTATCACGAACGTATCCGTGCCGATCTTGAGCACATGCAACAACGCATCGTGCGCGAGACCAGCTATAAAACCAGCATAGTGGTCTGGCCTGCGGACGTACACAGCGAGGAACTTGACGGGATTGGCCGCAATCTTGGACTAAAGTACAGCCTTTATGACGCCAGCACCGGAATACCCTCCGACCCGGAACCCGCCACCCTGGCATGGCACCGTATCAGCCTTCACTCGATTCAGGGAGCACTGGACCAGATTAGCCTCCTGATTCGACACCACCCCGATCACGACAATACTCAGACCGTCATGCATGTTAACCTTGACTACGTCTACGACAAAGACCCTGCCCAGGAAAACTTCAATCTGAACCAATTGATCCATCGCATCAACAGCATGGATGTCTCAACGGTTTATCTGCAAGCCTTTGCGGACCCAGATGGCAACGGCGCCGCTGATGCAGTCTACTTTCCCACAACCATACTTCCGGTCCGTCAGGATTTGTTCAATCATGTTGCCTGGCAGATCCACCTGCACACCCACGTCCGCCGGGTCTACGCCTGGATGCCACTACTGGCCTGGCAACTTCCTTCATCCAATCCAGAGGCTCACGATCAGGTGGTTACCCTGCCAAGCCGACCCAACCATACTGACATGGGCTATCCCCGCCTTTCTCCCTTTTCAGCACCCGCCCTGAAGGTGATAACCGCCATTTACAAAGATCTTGCTCAACATTGCTGGTTCAACGGACTGCTTTTCCATGATGACGCCACCCTGTCTGATTTTGAAGATGACAGCCCAGCAGCACGGGCATTTTATGAACACATCGGGCTGCCGGGCTCGGTAGCAGCCATTCGGCAAAACCCCTCTGCAATGGAGCGATGGACCCTACTTAAAACAGCACAACTCGATCGTATTGCTTTGCACCTCGCGGATACCGTCCGCAACAACCACCCGGGACTGAAAACGGCTCGCAATCTCTACGCCCAGGTTGTTCTCAATCCCGCATCCGAAACCTGGTATGCCCAGTCCTTGAGCCGAACCCTCCAGGACTTTGATTATGCAGCCATTGAGGCGATGCCCTATATGGAAAATGCCACCGATCACCCGTACTTCTACCACGACCTGTTGCAAGCCATAGGCAACCAGCCACAAGGCTTGCAGAAAACCGTTTTCGAGTTGCAAACCAAAGACTGGCGCAGCGGAGGAACCCCCATCCCAACACCGGTACTTGCCCAAACAGTCTGCATGCTCTACGGCTGGGGTGTTGTCAATATTGGCTACATTCCTGACGACCCTTTTCGCAACAACCCGGACCCAACCATCTTGCGCCCAGCTCTGGAGCATCACTGCGCCAGCAACCCCCACATCCAGTCAATGGGCAGCGCCCCAATGACGCCCCCATGAGCAGGACACCTGCAGAGGCACTCGCAAGGAAACAGCCTGACACATACACTCCGACACCCAGTCGGCAACTTGGGCACAACGCTCATCCGGCACTTCAAGCACCAGTTCATCATGGACCTGCAAGACCATCTGAATGCGTTCATCGCCTTGTTCGCGAAGTCGCTCGGCAACCTGGAGCATGGCTTTTTTCATAATGTCCGCTGCTGAACCCTGCATGGGCGCATTGATGGCTGCCCTCAAAACCGCAGCTTTTTGAACCGCAGGCATGGAAGATAACGAGGGCACATGCAACCGCCGCCCCAACAGCGTTTCAACGTACCCCTGACGTTCGGCCAAGTGTCGCGTTTGTTCCATAAACTGCTGAATACCGGGATAACGCTCAAAGTAGCGTTTCATCCAGGCATCAGCCTCCTGTCGCGAGCAACCCAGCTGTTGAGCAAGACCAAAGGCAGACATGCCATAAATCAAACCAAAATTAATCGCCTTGGCGGCTCGACGCTGCGCATCATCAACTTCATCCAGACGAACCGCAAATATTTCCGCTGCCGTAGCCCGATGCACATCCAGCCCCAAACGAAACGCCTCAACCAGGGCAGGATCGCCACTGTAATGGGCCATAATCCGCAATTCGATCTGCGAATAATCTGCCGACAACAGCATCGACCCCTCAGGCGCAACGAAGGCCTCACGGACACGACGCCCCTCCGGACTACGAATAGGAATATTTTGCAGGTTGGGCTCTGCCGAAGATAAACGCCCGGTAGATGTTCCCACCGGATTATACGTCGTATGAATACGACCTGATTCCGGGCGCACCAGAAGGGGTAGCTTGTCGGTATAAGTCGACTTGAGTTTGCTCAGACGACGATACTCCAGACAAAGAGCCGGAACAGGATGTTGGCTTGACAGAACCTCAAGCACTGCCTCAGCAGTTGATCGCTGACCGGTAGCCGTCTTTTTGGAGACATTCAAACCCAATCGATCATAAAGTACATCAGCCAGTTGCCGGGGCGAATCAATATTGAAAACCGTTCCCGCCTGCTCATGAATATCCAGGCGCAGCTGATCGATCCGTACACCTAGCCCAGCGCTTTGGGCTTGCAACACTTTGACATCGACACAAACCCCATGCAACTCCATGGCAAGAAGAACATCACTAAAAGGCTGGTCAACGTGATTCAGCAACTCCAGGAGGTTTGACTGTTGAGCCAGCTCCTCTTCCAGTTCCCGGTAAAGTCGCAAGAGTACTTCTACTTTTCGAGCACAAACCGATCGATCAGGCGTTTCAAAAAGATCCTTTTGCACCTGGGAGGCTTCAATCTCCAACCCCCAACGATTCTTGGCCTGAACCTTAAGATCGAGCGGCTGTCGTACATCCAGCAGGAACAAGGCCAGATGAACATCGCGAACCACACCGTTCAGATGCACCTGCATTAATGCCAGACGATGCCCGAGCTCCTTGGCATCCCAAACAATTTTGCTGCTATCCCGGGACTGAATCCAGTCTTTCAACTGCGGCCAACCCGGAATCAGCTGCACATCACCCAACCATAGAGCAATACGCTTTTCTGTGTTTTCCTGCATGCTGGAATCAAAAAAATACCACACCTCCTGATCTTGACCTATCGTCTGGACTCCAAAGACACGGGCATGATTGCTTGTTTCAAGCCCCAGTTCATCCACATGACGCAGTTCAAAAAAATCAAGCGTTGCCGGGACTTGATGATTCTCTTCTTGATCAAGCTCTTTCTGGCGTGGTTGGCTTACCGCTACAACAGTATCCCTGTCCGTAGTCAATGCTGAAGCCGACCGAAGCAGGCGACTACGCTCTGCCCGAAACTCAAGACGATGATAAATCTCATCAAGACGAGGCAGGTTTCGCGGCCCTCGCACAAGGCTCTGCCATGGTCGAACCGGAACATTGGCACGAACCGTGGTGAGCTCATGCATCAGTGGTAATTGAGGTAAAGCCTGCTTTAATGCCAGGCCAGTTTTTCCGGACATCGTTGGAATTTGCCGCAAAAGATCTTCCCAGGACAACGAACCTTGCACAAGTTTCTGAGCCGTCTTGGCACCCACACCCGGCACACCAGGAATATGATCAACCGAATCACCCAGCAATGCCAAATAGTCCGCGATGCGGTGTGGCGGAACACCAAATTTATCCTGAACCGCCTGTTCATCCAGGATTATTTCTTGGGAAGGGTGATAAATTCGGATAAACGGTTGCACCAGCTGCGTCAAGTCTTTGTCGCTTGAAGCGACTAAAACATGACACCTCTCTCCTGAAGCCTGTAATGCCAAAGTGGCTAAGACATCATCCGCCTCAACACCGAACTCGCGAATCACCGGATAGCCCTCGGCTTCGAGTAATTCAAAAAGCAACTCGACCTGCGGGCGCAAATCCTCAGGCATGGGTGGACGATTTGCCTTATATTGCGGGAAAAGCTCATGCCGAAAGTTATTGCCCGGGGCATCGAAAACGATCACCAACCGTTCAGGACGCGTTTTGTCGATCAGACGATTGAGCATATTGATAAAACCACGAATGGCGCCGGTTGGCACGCCATCCGAGGTACTCAATGGCGGCATCGCATGGTACGCCCGGTAAAGAAAACTGAAGCCATCAACCAGGAGCAAACCTGCACCTGTCAGGCCATCGGCAGTTTCGGAGAAACCTACAGCCATACTCAACCCCATCCCATCATGTTCGCCGGCTATTCTGCGGTGAAACCCCAACTGAGGCAATCACAATCAACAGGTCGATTTTTTGACGAATTTTTAAGAACTAAAATCACAAATTTTCGCCTCAAAAAGAACAAAAAGTTTTATGAAATTTTCCCGGGGCTGGTTATGATCAACAAAGGTATGTCTACGCTGAAGCGGGGTGTCCGATGCAGGCACATACAGCTCGATCGTTAATTGAACTGGCCCTGAACCATGAACGGAAGACTCGCTCTTTTGCTCGGATCCTTGCCATCCGACTGGCTGAATTGTACCCTGATCAACACATTCACCTTACGCGCACGAGCCAATTTCTTCATTTTGTCTTTCAGTACATTCGCCATACAGCCGATGTTCTTGAAAGCATGAACCATGCGGCCGAATGCTCGGGGCTCAATGATCAGGCCCAACCTTTGACCCGAATGTTTGACGATCTGTTCTTGCTCGGTAGTGGTTCCTCTGAGGACAAACGTAGTATTGAGGAAATCCTGGATGAGTCCTACGTGATTCATCGCTTGATCGAGGTCATTAACCAGATGTGCCTGAACCAGGGATATCAGCCCTTGCTGGCTCTTGAAATGAGCACCCCCAATCTGATCATTCGCACACTGATTGGCCCACCCTACGTGGAGGAACTTGAAGAGATTGCTCATGATGCCGCCACGGCCCTCATGCATCAAACAAAAAGTCTGAGGCAACGACATGAATGGCAGGATGCATGGCAACAAAACTCCAGACATCTTGGTGATGACCCTGATGTTGGTCAGCCCTTCTTCGCAGCGAAACAAGCCGCGATTGATTGGGGCAACCTGCAGTGAACATGGCGTCAGCTGAATCAGTTTTGCAATCCACTGAGCCGCACACAGCAGTCTGTTGCCTGCTGGCACAGACGCTCAGCGATCCGGTGTGGTTTCTTGATATGTCCGGCAATGTCTTGTGGTGTAACCCAGCTGCTGAACGTTTCAGCCTGCCCAAACCGGGCCCTGCACCACACAGCCTGACGCCGTTCGGGCATTCATCGCAGGACACAATAGCACTTGTTGGTCTTGACGGCACGTTACACTTTGCCCATATGCATCAGGCCCTTGGCAGCTACCAAGGTCAAAAAGTACGTCTACTGCGCGCCATTGCCCAGGATACGACCCATCACCCATCGGAAATCATCAACCGACATCTGATTCAGACCCTTAAGGACCGACAACAACTGGTTGATGCGATGCAACGCGCCAATGAACAGCTAGAGGCCATCATTGAAGTCCAGAGTCACCTGGCTCAGCTTTCACTCGATATGCATTCCTATGCCCAACATGTGGTTGATCGTCTATGCACCCTGATTCATGTCCAAAGTGCCAGTGTCTTTTTGCTTGAAGAAATGCGGCTTGATCGCCTTGCCCATCAAGGCCCCCCCCATCTACCCAAGGTACTGCCTCTGTCCGAAGCCCCCAAAATGGCTCTGGATGGGTTGAATAATGACCAGATTATTCTTATTGATCAGCCTGCCATGCGCGACGTTTTCCACTGGTTTGGACTGAAACAGGATCAACGTCTGGTCTTGGCCCCGCTGCATCACTCCCGATCCTGTGTTGGACTGATCGTGCTGACCATAGCCCATGACGGCCTTTTTACTGAACGTGACCGACAAACCCTACAGTTGCTCACCCGCATGCTGAGTTCAGCACTGGTGCACCAACGCGACTATGCCCTCAACCACCGACTTCTTCAGGAACGCACCCGGCACGTCCAAGATCTTCAGGAGGAGATCAACCGGCGTGAAGCCAGCGAACAGGCACTCGGGAAAGCCCACGAGCGTACCCACGCCATTCTGGAAACCTCCCATGAAGGATTTCTAAGCTTTGATCGTCATCTCTGTATCACTGATCTCAATGCAGAAGCAGCTCATCTACTCGGTGCACCGCCCGAAACGCTCAAAGGCCGCTCCATGGCCGACCACCTGCTGCAGGAGCCCTTTCTTAGCCGTCTACGCTTGGGCATGAGTCAGTACCGACGACACGGACGATGGCCATGGCTCAAGCGTCGGATGGAAGTACGCCTTGAAACCTACCAGAACACATCGGTTATTGTTGAGGTCAGCTTTAGTGCCACCGGAGACCTGGAAGAACCTGAATTCCATGCTTTTCTGCATGACATTTCGCACCGCAAACGCAGCGAACTGGCTCTTTTGCAACAACAGCGCATGTTGCGTGCCATCAGCGACCATTTACCAGCGTCCGTCTTATTTGTTGACCTGAGCGGATATTGCCATTACGCCAATCATCACGCCCGTCAAGTCATTGATGCAGACATTTCCCCAGCGCAAGTAATCTCCTTGGAGCATTTGTTTGTTGATTCGACTCCATCGACACAGGATTTTATTGCTCAGGCCCGCAATGAAGGATTCAGCAGAGCTGAAGCGAGCGTTCCCACTGTTCTGGGCCTACGCCGTTGCGAGATCCGCTGCATGTTCCAAACCGGTGTCGATGAAACGCCCGAAGGAATCCACCTGGTGATTTGGGATATTGAAGACCGCTGGCAGGAAGCCCTGCGTTTGCGTGATGCCGCACAGCGAGACCCCTTGACGGGCACGCTCAATCGGAGTGGATTCATGCAGGAAGCACAGATTCAGCTTCAGAATGCATCCGCAAGCACGCATGCGCTACTTTATCTTGATATGGACACCTTCAAACCGATCAATGACCTTTACGGCCATGCAACCGGCGATGAAGTCCTGCAGGTTTTTGCAGCCCGCCTGCGTGCATGTATTCGTGAAGGCGACCTGATTGGTCGTATTGGCGGAGACGAATTCCTGATCCTGCTGCGCAATGTTGACCGCATTGAGGTTGCCGAGCGCATTGCCCGCGACATACTACAGGCAACTCGACAGGTGTGGCGAATCCAGGGTGTAAACCTGCATGCAACGACGAGCATCGGATTGGCACTGCACCGAGCCGGCGAAACCGCCGCCGAGGTGGTCGCCCGAGCCGATCGGGCACTGTATGACGCCAAGGCTGCAGGCCGGGATACCTTTCGGCTGGCCTGAGCGAACAGCACCACATACTCCCCGTTCCAAAGGCCGGAGATTCCTGCAGCACTCAGGCGTGGTATTGAGCCACCCCTGAGTCGCTCCGGCGCCCCCCTCTACTGGCGACATAACACTTCTGAACAGGCCCTGTCAGTAGTCATGTGCACGAAACGCCGCGAACGGCCGGAATTGCTCGTGAGTCCCATGTACGATACAATCTTGTTTTGTGGTTGCATTGCGACTACCATATGAGTGTATGAACCGTTCCCGGAGAGCTGCCATGCGCACCGCCGACACCTATGTCCGCGCCCGCATCGACACCCAAACAAAAGAACGCGCCGCTGATGCGCTTGAAGCGATGGGCCTGTCGATATCTGACGCCATTCGCCTGCTGATGCTGCGCATCGCCGACGAACACCGCCTGCCCTTCGATGTGAAGGTGCCTAACGCCACGACCAAGAAGGCCATTGCCGAACTGGAAGCGGGCAAGGGCAAGAAGTTTGCCAGCGTGGACGAGCTGATGGCAGACTTGGATGCGGATGATTGATCGCTCCTCTGCCTTCAAACGCGACTACAAGCGCGAGATCAAGGGCAGATACCGTGCCACGATTGATGACGACCTCAAGCAGGTTCTGGTCGCACTGGCGACCGACCAGCCCCTCGATGCGCGCTGCCGCGACCACGACCTTTCCGGTGATTGGGCGGGCTACCGCGAGTGCCATGTCAAGGCCGACCTGCTGCTGATCTACCGCAAGTCGGATTCCAACACCCTCCGACTAGCTCGGCTTGGCTCGCACAGCGAGCTTTTCGGCTGATCCGGTGCGCGTAACCGGTCAGAATAGGGCGTTCTGTTTTCTGCATTAGGTACCCGGTAATTATCTGAAATTCTTCAATGAAATTCTGAGATGATGAGATGAGCCTATATCGTCGCTATTCAGAGGCATTCTGGCTGGATTTACAGCAGCAATATGAGCAGAGTGGGCAAACGTTTCAAGCTTTCTGTGCTCAGGTTGGGGTTAGTCCATCAGGATTTCGCGGCTGGAAAAAAGGTACGCTGACTGTTCCATGCAAGCTGCTTCCTTTGTTCCCATTTCCCTGAATGCCATAGAACTTGTATCTCAGGGCTGGTCTTTTGAACTTCGAGTGGCGCTGCCCGGTCTTTGGTTGCAATGGAAAAAATCGGCATGATGCCCACCATACGTCGGAACCTGCTGTACAGCAAACCTCCTGTGGATATGCGTCTTTCCTATGATGAGCTGAGACCCAAGGACGACTACTTCGTCTGCGCTATCCTTCTCTTCTCTTCCCTTCTCTTCCCTTCTCTTCCCTGCATAGCCCCGCCCTGAACGGAGGAGCTTGTTACGCACTCGGTCATGTTGTATCAGGAAGCGGAAGGGCGAAGCGCAATGACAACCGGCTTGGCCTCATCATCCTCCAGCAAGGGTTCCTCGCGTCGCGTCGCGCAGGATACACATTCCCACCAAATTTGGGTATCCTCCTGACAGCGCCTCACGGTGTCCATACGTCCACAGACAGGGCAGACCGCACCGGCAATAAATCGTCTCAAGATGGTCATAAAAAACCTTGTAGGAACAAATCATCCAGATGCAACATGACTCTATGCACTTCATTCTATTTTGTCGAGTCATTGATCGTTTTGGTGATGCCGCTATTGCATGGCGCCTCGCAAGGCAGCTTGTGGCAGCCGGTCAGTGCTGTACACTGCTGATTGATCACCTGCCCACACTGAAGCAACTCTGCCCCGAACTTGATATGCTGCACCTCGATTTGGATGGAATCCGGGTGATAGTCTGGTCGAAGGATGTACGGCCATCTGACCTGCCAGTGGCCGATGTCTGGATTGAGTGTTTCGGTTGCGGTTGGGGGGGCCTTGATCATTCACACTACACGGATCCGCAACGACCTTTGCGCTACAATCTGGAATACCTAGGCACAGAATCCTGGGTGGAGCAATGCCATGGACTAGACTCACCAGACCCACGCACCGGCCTGAAAACTACGTTCTGGATTCCTGGGTTTAGCAGGTATTCTGGCGGATTGCTAAGAGAACAGGGACAGGACGAAGACGACGCCCCATCAGATCTATTAAGCCGCCTGTTAGGGATGCCAGTCCACGCCTCAGCTTGCAGTGTTTCACTCTTTTGTTATCAGCACGCTCCGTTGCAAGGACTGGCTGATGCACTCGTGGAGCAGAGCGAGCACCAGGAGACCCATCTGTTGATTTTTCCGGGAGAACCCAGCAAGGCATGGTCGCAGATCTCCCTATCCATGACATCACCACTGCATATCCATTGGCTTCCCTGGCTCTCGCACACAGACTATGACCGCCTGTTGCGTTGCTGTTCCCTGAATATTGTTCGGGGTGAAGATTCTTTCGTACGCGCCCACTGGGCCGGAAGGCCCCTACTCTGGCATGCTTATCCCCAGGATGATGTCGCTCATCTTGACAAGGTTCGCGGCTGGCTGGAACAGCGCCCAGTCAGCCAACCCTTTTACGCCTGGCACCTGGACTTTAATCAGGGCTCAGGCCATCCTGACCAAGCTCGTGCCGCACTGGATGTGCTCCCTGAAGAACAGGCCTGTATCCTTGAGTTTCGCAGGACGCTACGCGGCTTGCCCAGTCTTGTAGAACAAATGCTCGAACATATCCAGCATCAGCGTTCTTCCGGACAATCCAATGCTATGCTTAATGCATGAGCATCAATATTGAAGCATCCTTTCTCTTGCAACGCTCCACCAGCATCCATCGTGCCCTGGTGGATGGTGTCGCTGCCCGTGTACTGGCCTGTCGTCTTTGTCAGGATGTCGAGGCCAGGGCGGTAGGCTATGCTTTTGCCATCATGATTCAGGAGACGAACGAACTCAAACTTTGGGCTGCTTCACCGCAGACTGCAGAACTGCAACGACAACTGGAACAGCGCAGTGCGGATCGACAACGCTGTGCTCGTTGTGCTGTGATCAGCATGAATCAGGCAATTGTCGCTCAGGATCAAGAGCGGGATGACGCATGTCATCCCTGCTATATGAATGCCCTTGCTGCACCATGGTCGTGTTGGTCCTATCCCATTGTCGACGGCGACAATATTATTGGTACCTTACGTGTCAGCAGTCATCAGCATTGCCAACCGAGTCGCGACGAGGCCGACCTGCTCGACACCCTTGCGTCCATGGCTGGTATTCTGTTGTGCTTTGAACGCAATCAGCAAACCCAGCAGAAACAGGCCCAGTCACTGGCACGACTTGCAACTTTTCAAAAAACGCTCACTGAAATTAATGCCATGGTTGCCATGGCCCAGGAAGAAACCCAGTTCCTGCAATCAATTTGTGACCTACTGGTTCATAAAACCGGCATGAAGGTTGCCTGGGTATCCCGCCCCAATGCATCAGGCTGGTTTGAGGTCCTGGCTGCTTCAGGTCAGACTGCTTATCTGGATGGACTTCAGGTTTGTACGGATGCGGCACACCCTAAAGGTCGTGGCGGCATTGGTCGAACCTGGCGGGAACAGCGCTGTTTTTTCAACAACCAGTTTCTGACCAATCCCGACATGCTCGCCTGGCTGGATCGTGCCCGTACCTGGAATATTCGCTCCAGTGCGACGCTGCCCTGTCTAAGCCAACAACGCATCTGGGCGGTACTGGCTGTTACCCATGAACACGAGAATGTTTATGATGAGCCATTGCAAACTCTGCTCGAAGAACTGGCCAACAGCATCGCCCGGGGACTTGACCTTCTTGCCCGTCGTCAGCAGGAAAAGCATCTTATGGCTGTCCAGGGGCATCTGATCAACAACACCAGGGTCGGTATGACCATGGTTCGCAATCGCCGATTCATTCTGGTTAATCCTTATTTTGCGCAGATTTTGGGGTATAACCATCCATCCGAACTCATTGGCCAGTCAACGCGCATAATTTACCCGAACAACGAAGAATACCAGCATATTGGCAACATGTACCGCAATGTACCCGGCATCGGCCATGCCAGCCCCATGTTTCAGACATTCCTGCTGCACAAGGACGGACACACCGTACCTTGTGAGACCAATTTTACCCTGAATGAGGATGAAGAAGGCACCTTTTCCATTTGGACGCTGATTGATATCAGTGATCGCATTCAAAGGGAACAAGAACGTAATTTGTACCGCGATCAACTGTTACGCTATGCCGAACGGGTACCGGGCATGCTCTACAAATTTCGATTGGCCCCAGATGGCCTCATGAGCTTTCCGATTGCACTTGGCTCGGTCCGGGAAATGATGGGTGCCAACGCCGAGGAACTCCAGGCTTCTGCTGACCCGGCGTTTGCTCGTCTGCATCCGGATGACTACCCCTTTGTCGCCCAGTCTATCCTTGAATCAGCCCAGAACATGACTCCCTGGCACCTGGATTGCCGACTGGTATTGGATCAGGGAATTGTTTGGCGGCGTGGCAGCTCCGTACCTGAACGGGAAGAAGATGGGTCGGTGGTCTGGTATGGCTTCATTGCCGACGTAACTGATCAGAAAAATATTCTGGAAGCGCTGCAAACCAGCGAAGCACAATTACGCGCTGTTTTTTCAGCATCGCCTGCAGCTATGGCTGTACTTGATGCCAATGACTTCAGGATCCGCTCGGTCAATCCTGCTTGGTTGCGCCTGCTCGGTCGTGATGCCGAACAGATCAAAGGCAAGACCCTGATCCAAAACGGCATATGGTCCCACATTGATGACCAGAACATCTTCCAGCAACACTTGACGGCACCCCACGCCTTGCATCAACCCATGGAACGCACCCTACTCAATGAGGAAGGACTGCCGATTTTATGCCGTATTGTTGCCGCCCGGACCCAGTCCGGGGACGCGATTATTATGATTGTTGAAGATATTACCCTGCAAAGAGCTGCCGAGCAGTCCATCGCCCGCATGAATCAGGCACTGGAACTGCGGGTTCTGGAACGAACCCAGGCATTAGAAGCCAGCAACAACGCCCTGCAAGCAAGCCTGGTTGAACTTCAGGCCACCCAGATGCATCTGGTAGAAGTCGAAAAACTATCCGCTCTTGGTCACTTAGTCGCGGGTATTGCCCATGAAATCAACACCCCTGTGGGCAACAGCCTGTTGGCTGCCACCAATCTTGATCAGATGCTGCTGGACATTGAAGCGCGTGTCCAACAAGGCATCAAACGCAGCGACTTCCAGGATTTTCTCCTGCAGGCTCAGCAGTCCTCAGCGGTGATTGTACGCAACCTGTACAAAGCCGCTGAACTGGTCACCTCCTTCAAACAGGTTGCTGTTGACCAGAACTTGCCTGACAACCGCCGCTCTTTTGACTTGCGTTCCCTGATTCTGGACCATATCAACCTGCTCCAGCCTCGCCTGAAACATACGCCGATATCCATACGCCTTGATATGGATATCGAGATCGTGATGCAGAGCCTACCCGGCCCACTCGGACAGATCCTGACCAACCTGATTACCAATACCCTGGATCATGCCTTTGAAAACATGCCCGCTGCACCATTGATCCGGATTCAAGTCAATGGTCTGGAGGATGACATGGTAGAAATTCGGGTTGAAGACAATGGCCGGGGCATTTCTGCTGCCGACCTTAGCCATATCTTTGAACCCTTTTTCACAACCCGTTTAGGCAGGGGCGGTTCCGGCCTCGGATTGCACATCAGCTACAATGCCACCATCAGCTTAGGCGGCAGGCTCAATGTGCAGAGCACGGAAGGTCAGGGCACCTGCTTCATCCTACGCATACCGCGCACTCTTCCTGAGCGCAACCTGAACGACGTTTGAAGAAGATCCTCAGAGGTGATACTGACGACTTAATTCATGAACGGCATCAATCATCATCCTGGCGTGATCCGGATTGACCCACTGTTCAATACCGTGCCCCAGATTGAAGACATGGCCATTGCCATGACCAAACTCGGCCAGTACACGCTGTACTTCAGCACGAATGACCTCAGAACTGGCGTAGAGTACAGCCGGGTCGAGATTGCCCTGAAGAGCGCAACGTCCACCCAAGCGACGACGTGCCTCACCAAGATGAACCGTCCAGTCTACTCCTAAGGCATCACAACCCGTTTCAGCCATTGCCTCAAGCCAGAGTCCACCACCCTTGCTGAACAGAATCACGGGTACCCGACGACCATTGCGTTCGCGAATCAAACCGGCCACAATTTGCTGCATGAATCGGAGGGAAAAACGGCGGTACTCGGTATGAGCCAATACGCCACCCCAAGTATCAAAAATCTGTACGGCTTCGACTCCGGCACGAATCTGAGCATTCAGGTAGGCTGTCACTGCCCTTGCCAAATGATCAAGCAAGTGCTCGAGCAAATCAGGCTGACAGTACATCATGGTCTTAATGACCCGAAAATCCTTGGATGATCCTCCCTGAATCATATAACAGGCCAGGGTCCAGGGTGAACCAGAAAAACCGATAAGCGGCACGCGTCCAGCCAGAGCATTGTGAATGGTTTCAACAGCCTTGATGACATAATCCAAATCACGCTCAACCTGCACGGTAGGCAAATCAAGGATATCGCGCTCATTCTCCAGCTTCTTGGCGAACCTAGGCCCCTCACCTTCCGAAAAGTACAAGCCCATGCCCATGGCATCAGGAATAGTAAGGATATCGGAAAACAGTATGGCTGCATCCAGATCAAAACGTTCCAATGGCTGCAAGGTTACTTCACAAGCAAGTTCCGCATTCTTGCAAAGATCCAGAAAACTACCAGCCTGGGTACGGGTAGCCCGATATTCAGGCAGATAGCGTCCTGCCTGACGCATCATCCAGACCGGAGTGTACGGCACAGGCTCACCCATCAAGGCCCGCAAGAAAACATCATTACGCAGCTCAGCCATACCGCTTCAATCCTCGTATCAATAACAAATGTCCAGCAACATGGTGATCTAAACGTCCAGGAAGTCCATAATTCCTTGCGCAGCCATGCGTCCTTCCCAAATGGCGGTGACCACCAGATCCGAACCGCGCACCATGTCACCACCGGCAAAAATCCGTTCATGTGAAGTCTGAAAAGGAAATTTTGCCTGCTCTGGGGCAACAACCCGTCCATCAGCCTCAGTCCGAACCGAAACAGCACCGAGCCAATCCGCTGGGCTTGGACGAAAACCAAATGCAATGAGAACAGCATCAGCCGGCAGGTCCTGCTCAGAGCCTGCAATAACTTCGGCACTTCTACGCCCACGCGCATCCGGCTCACCCATACGGGTCTCAACCACCCGCACCGCTTTAACTCCCTGTGCATCACCAAGCAGAGCAACAGGCTGTCGGTTAAAGAGAAATTCAACCCCTTCCTCACGAGCATTACGCACTTCACGTCGTGAACCTGGCATATTTTCCTCATCACGCCGATAGGCACAAGTCACATGCGTTGCACCCTGGCGGATCGCACTACGGTTGCAGTCCATGGCTGTATCCCCCCCACCGAGGACAACGACCCGCTTGCCCTGCAGGTTGATATACGGCATGGCAGATGACTCAGGAACCCCCATGTGCTTCTGGACATTAGCAATCAAATAATCCAGGGCCGGATAGACACCGGGCAAATCTTCTCCCGGGAAACCGCCACGCATGGCATTGTACGTCCCCATACCCAAAAAAACGGCATCGTATTCATCAAGTAACTGCTGGATCGTGATGTCGCGTCCTACTTCAGTATTCAGACGAAACTCCATACCCATGCTGGCAAAGATCTCCCGACGCTGAACCATGACCTTCTTTTCCATCTTGAACTCTGGAATTCCGAAGGTCAGCAGTCCCCCAATTTCCGCATGCCGGTCGAAGACGACTGGGGTTACACCATTGCGCACCAGAACATCTGCACAGGCCAGACCTGCAGGCCCTGCCCCGACGATGGCAACCTTTTTGCCCGTCGCAACCACTTTGGACATATCCGGGCGCCATCCTAATGCAAAGGCAGTGTCGACAATATATTTTTCAGCATTGCCAATGGTCACCGCCCCAAAGCCATCATTAAGCGTGCAAGCGCCTTCACAAAGACGATCCTGTGGGCAGACCCGACCACAAACTTCCGGAAGTGAGTTGGTCTGATGACAGAGTTCAGCAGCCTCAAAAAGATTACCTTCCGTCACCAGCTTCAACCAGTTCGGAATGTAATTGTGTACCGGACACTTCCACTCACAATAGGGATTGCCACACTCTAGGCAGCGGTGAGTCTGCTGAACCAGTGTTTCCTTCTCAAAGGGATGGTAGATCTCCACGAAGGCACTGCGCCGAACCTCCAGTGGTTTTTTCTGGGGATCTTGCCGCTCCACCTCAAGAAACTGAAAATCATTATGCAGACGTTCTTTCATGACCTTTCCTTCCGGACTACATGGGGTTGCGACGGGTGCTGTCCAGGAGTTCCCGGACACTTGCCGCCTTGGGCTTGACCAGCCAGAAACGGCGCAGGACTTCATCAAACCGCTTTAGCAAAGAATGCCCCCAGGCACTGTTGGTTTCGCGCACATAATCTTCAAGCACTTCGCGCAGATGATGTCGGTGCGCTTCCATGGGCTCGGTACTGATCCGGTGCAGATCAATCAGTTCATGGTTACAACGGTCAAAGAAATCATTTTCAAGATCGAGCACATAGGCAAAACCACCCGTCATACCCGCACCAAAATTAAGTCCAGTACGGCCAAGCACCGTGACCAGACCACCCGTCATATATTCGCAGCAATGGTCACCTGCACCCTCAATAACAGCCATACAGCCCGAGTTTCGGACTGCAAAACGCTCACCAGCAGTCCCTGCCGCATACAAACGACCACCCGTTGCGCCATAAAGACAGGTGTTACCGATAATAGCCGTTTCCTGAGAAGCAAACGGTGAACCCTGGGGCGGTGTTAATACAATTTTGCCCCCAGCCATCCCCTTACCGACATAGTCATTGGCATCACCCTGCAGATAAATATGCAGACCACCCGCATTCCATACACCCAGACTCTGGCCAGCCGTACCACTCAGTCTTAAGGTCACCGGATGTGCCACCATACCCTGATCCCCGTAGCGACGTGCTATCTCACCCGACAATCGCGCCCCAATGGAACGGTCGCAATTACAAACGTCAAAATGGAACTCGCCACCCTGCCCCGCTTCAATGGCCGGCAATATGGCAGCCACCATGGACTCTGCCAGGGTACCACGATCAAAGGGTTCATTTTTGCTAACCTGACAGTACTGAGGTTTATCCGTCAAATACTGGTTATGCAGCAGCGGCTGCAGATTGAGCTTGCGTTGTTTATCCGTTTCTCCCGGCAGTATTTCCAGCAACTCGGTTCGACCAATGATTTCAGCAAGCGAACGCACACCCAGTTTTGCAAGCCAGTGACGTGTTTCCATGGCCACAAAACGGAAGAAGTTCATCAGCATTTCCGGTTCGCCGATGAAATACTCCTCCCGCAGGCTTTGTTGTTGGGTGGCAACACCGGTCGCACAGTTGTTCAAATGGCAGATACGCAAGTATTTGCAACCCAGCGCCACCATCGGCGTTGTTCCAAAACCAAAGGATTCCGCGCCAAGAATCGCCGCTTTGATGACATCCAGTCCCGTTTTCAGACCACCGTCCGTCTGCACGCGTACCTTTTCACGCAAATCATTGGCACGCAAGGCTTGCTGCGCTTCTGAAAGGCCTAATTCCCATGGAGACCCAGCATAATGGATCGAACTAAGGGGAGAAGCAGCCGTACCGCCATCATAACCGGAAATCGTGATTAGATCGGCATAGGCCTTGGCAACCCCTGCCGCAATCGTCCCTACCCCGGGCTCGGAAACAAGCTTGACCGAGACCAGCGCCTGGGGATTCACCTGCTTCAGGTCAAAAATGAGCTGTGCCAAATCCTCAATCGAATAAATATCGTGATGTGGTGGTGGAGAAATCAGTGTCACACCCGGCACAGAATGTCGCAACCGTGCAATCAGGGCATTCACTTTGCCCCCTGGCAACTGCCCTCCCTCACCCGGCTTGGCTCCCTGAGCAATCTTGATCTGCAAGACCTCGGCAGAAACCAGATAGGCTGGAGTCACACCAAAGCGGCCGGAGGCGACCTGCTTGATCTTGGAATTGCGGATGGTGCCATAGCGGGCAGGATCTTCCCCTCCTTCACCTGAGTTCGAACGGCCTCCCAAGGTATTCATCGCAATAGCAATCGACTCGTGTGCTTCCGGGGACAGAGCTCCCAGCGACATGCCGGCAGAATCAAAACGAGGCAGAATCTGCTCAATCGGTTCGACATCATCCAACGCAATCGGCTCAACTGCACGGAACTGCAACAAATCGCGCAAGGTTGCCACCGGCCGCTGATTAACCCGATCGGCATATTTCTGATAGTACTCATAACGCCCAGAGCGAACGGCTGCATGCAGATCAGCAATAACATCCGGGTTGAAGGCATGATACTCAAGGCCATGCACGTATTTAAGCACGCCACCGGCATCAAGCGGCAAGCGTGCCTTGCGGGCACGTCGCACCAATTCAGCCTGATCCTGCTCCAGTTCCGCAAAACCAGCGCCTTCGATACGGCTAGGCACACCCTTGAAACAACGGGTTACCACCTCTGCCGACAAGCCAACCGCCTCAAACAACTGGGCTCCCCGATAGGAAGCTACCGTTGAAATTCCCATCTTGGAAAGGATCTTCAACAAACCCTTATTAATGCCCTTGCGGTAGTTGGACTGCAACTCAAGGGGATCACCAATCAGTTCACCGCTGCGAATCATGTCATTGATGACATCAAACGCCAAATAGGGGTAGATCGCTGTAGCCCCGAAACCGATCAAGGTTGCAAAATGGTGCGGGTCTCGTGCCACACCCGTTTCAACAACCAGATTCGCGTCACAACGTAGACCGCAAGCAGTCAAATGATGATGCACGGCACCCGTTGCTAACAGGGCATGAATCGGCATCAGGGACTCTTGCCAATCACGATCACTCAAGATTAGAACGGTAACCCCGGACCGGACCGCCCGTTCTGCTTCCTGACAGACATGATCGATTGCCTGGGCCAGGCCAGCCTCAGGGGCATAGAACATCGAGATACGCTGGTGGCGGTAGGCAGGATCTTGCGTGTGCAACAGCGCATCAAACTTGCAGTGTGCCAAAACAGGCGAAGCCAGAACCATACGGTTGGCATGCTGAGGATCCTGCTCAAAAACATTCATCTCAGCGCCAAGACAAGTCTCCAGCGACATGACGATTGCTTCACGCAGCGGATCAATCGGAGGATTGGTGACCTGAGCGAATTGCTGCCGAAAATAGTCCGACAGATGCCGTACCCGGCGAGACAATACTGCCATGGGTGTATCATCACCCATCGACCCCACTGCTTCCTGAGCACCTTCGGCCAATGGACGGATGATCTGATCCCGCTCTTCACTGGTGCACAGAAAAAGCTTTTGCAGACTGCGTACCTGATCCGGGTCAACTGGCTTGAGCAATCTGGCTTCGGCTTCTTCATCGTGTTCAATACGACGGGCATAGCTTTGCAGCCACTGCTGGTAGGGCTGAGCCTTCTTCAGGACGGCATCAATGTCCGGAGTTCTGAGAATCTGCCCCGTCCGGGTATCAATCGCCAGCATCTGACCTGGGCCAACACGCCCCTTGGCCACAACTTCATCGGGCGTGTATCCCCAAACGCCAATTTCGGAAGCCAGGGTAATATAGCCCTGCTTAGTTTGTACCCAACGTGCCGGACGTAAACCATTGCGATCAAGCATACATACCGCATAGCGACCATCGGTGGATACAATCCCAGCTGGACCATCCCATGCTTCCATATGTTTGGAGTTATATTCGTAGAACGCACGCAAATCTGCATCCATGGTTTCAACATTCTGCCATGCCGGCGGCACCATCATGCGTAGAGCACGAAAAAGATCCATCCCTCCCTGCACCAGAATTTCCAGCATGTTATCCATGGTTGAAGAATCGGAACCACGCAGATTGACGATAGGCTGAAGCTGCTCGATGCCCGGAAGAAGCGGGTTACGGAACTTGGGCGTACGTGCCACCGCCCAATTGCGATTACCGCTGATGGTATTAATTTCACCATTATGGGCCAGCAAACGGAATGGGTGAGCCAGGTGCCACTGCGGCAAGGTATTGGTTGAAAAACGCTGATGGAAGACCACAATCGATGCTTTCATCCGGGGATCAGCCAGATCCAGAAAGAATCGTTCCAGATCTTCGGGCATCACCAAGCCTTTGTAGACCAAAGTACGCGTTGATAGCGATGGTATATAAAAATGCGGATCATCACGCAGTTTTTGTTCCGCCCGACGCCGGGCCAGAAAAAGGCTACGGTTGAACTGGTCTTCATCATCCAGGGATGTTTCAACAACCACCTGCTCAAAATGTGGCAAAGAACGCAAGGCAATTTCACCACACACTTCAGGATTGACGGGCAGCACGCGCCAACCAATTACTTTAAGCCCCTCCTGACGCAACTCCTGATCCAGAGTTTTACGAGCTAGCGCAGCCTTCTCCACATCAGGAGACAAAAACACCATACCCACCGCAAAAAGAGTCTGCAGCGACACACCCCACAACTCAGAGACAACCGCTCGAAAAAAACCATCGGGCAGGGTCATCATCAGACCACAACCATCACCGGTTTTGCCATCACCTGCTATGGCACCACGATGGGTCATACAGCTCAGGGAATGAATGGCTGTTTTCAGCAAATCATGTGAAGCCTCACCCCGGACATGGGCAATCAACCCAAATCCACAGTTGTCACGTACATCATCAAGGCTGTAAAGACCAGATACCGGAATCGCTTGATGCATGAGCAGCACCCTTTAAGAAATACAGAGTTGAAGAACAGGCCCAGGGTTGAAAAAACCGAAAAAGGCTAACCATTCTAGATGATTAAGGCACTTATGGCAAGATCCTTGCAACTATTGTATCGGACAGGACTTGCCATCGCCCACACAAAATGTTAATATTTCAATAATTATTGGATTATTGAAATATGGATACACCTCAAGCTGTTTCTTTGTTTGAAATACTCGCATCGGGTGCACGTCTCGACATCTTCCGTCTGCTGGTCCGACACAACCCTCACGGTCTGGTTGCTGGTGAAATCGCACGCGAACTGCACATTGCCCCAACCAATCTCTCCTTTCACCTCAAGTCAATGACCTACAATGGACTGCTTCATGTCACACAGGAAGGTCGTTACCAACGCTATCGCGCCGCACTTGGCCGCATCGAGGAACTGATCCGTTACCTGACCGAAGCATGCTGCGCCGCCCACCCTGAACAATACTGCCCCATCCTGACTGCGACACCACTCGAACAGCATCCAAAAGGCACATCATCATGAATATACTCTTTCTTTGCACGGGGAACTCGTGCCGTTCCATACTGGCGGAAGCCATTTTCAACCACTTGGCACCCCATGGGTTCAAGGCCGCAAGCGCTGGTAGCCGACCAACAGGCTTTGTCCATCCACGCACGCTGGAATTGCTTGCCGACGAAGGAATATGTCATGAAGGGTATTACAGCAAATCTCTGGACACACTCACAACAACTCCTGACCTGATCATCACGGTCTGCGCCAACGCCCAGGCTGAGGCCTGCCCCGTTTTTCCCGGCCCCTACTTGCGCAGTCACTGGGGTGTTGATGATCCTGCACAAGTCGAAGGGACAGAGACCGAGATCAAAGCAGCGTTCCGGTCAAGCTACCAGATACTGCGCCGACGGATTGAAGCATTCTTTGCCCTTCCTCTGCACGACCTGAAACACAATCCCGAAGCCTTTCGTGTCCAACTTGATGGCATTGGCTCCCTCCAACCGGATACCTGTCATGCCTGAATCCTTGTCATGCCTGAATCCTTATCCAAGGAACGTACGATGAACCGTTTTGAACGATACCTCAGCCTATGGGTTACGCTCTGCATCATTGCCGGCATCATGATCGGGAAAATCATTCCAGGCATGACTCAGCGTATTGGCAACTTCGAGATTGCTCATGTCAATCTGCCGGTAGGATTTCTTATATGGTTGATGATCATCCCCATGCTGGTCAAGGTTGACTTCCATGCCCTGCAGGACATCCGCAAACACCTGCGCGGCATCGGAGTAACCCTTGCTGTCAACTGGCTGGTCAAGCCCTTTTCCATGGCTTTTCTTGGATGGTTCTTTATCCGCCACGTATTTGTCCAGTTCCTTCCCGCATCTCAGTTGGACAGCTACATCGCCGGCCTCATTCTTCTGGCTGCAGCCCCTTGCACCGCCATGGTATTCGTCTGGAGCCGTCTCAGTCACGGCGACCCACTTTTCACACTCTCCCAGGTTGCCCTTAACGACGGCATCATGATCATTGCTTTTGCCCCCATCGTCGCCCTGCTGTTAGGCGTTTCATCGATTGTGGTCCCCTGGACAACCTTGTTGACCTCGGTGCTTCTTTATATTGTTTTTCCGGTCACCCTCGCCCAGATCTGGCGAAAGTATTTGCTACGGCAAGGTGATTCAGCACTTGAGCGTGCCATGCAGCGCATGAATCCCATTTCCACGACATCTTTACTCCTGACCCTGATCCTTCTTTTTGCCTTCCAGGGCGAAGCCATTATCGCCCAGCCGATGATCATTGCACTGATCGCCATCCCCATTGTGCTACAAGTGTTTTTTAATGCCGCTCTCGCCTATCTCCTAAACCGGATGCTCGGTGAAAAACACGCCATTGCCTGCCCATCTTCCCTGATTGCCGCCTCCAATTTTTTTGAACTGGCGGTCGCCACCGCCATAAGCCTATTTGGTTTTCACTCCGGAGCCGCATTGGCTACCGTTGTTGGCGTCCTGATTGAAGTCCCAGCCATGCTAATCGTGGTACGCTGTGTTAACGCCAGCAAGAACTGGTACGAATGCAACACCTCCGCTAGCGTCACCAATGAGATATCTTGAAGACAGCTCAGCAGGACAAAGAGCCATATCTTCAATATCCTCGGGGCCGATAACATAGCTGCGTGAGTCAATCGGGCCACCGCACGAAGGCTTTAAAATACTTCATGAATCCCGGCTGGATCTTGAACTCAGACCCAGCTCGGGGTTTAATAGAGTATCGTTCAGGAACCTGATTAGCTATGCCATCGTTTGATATCGTTTCCGAAATTGAAATGTTCGAGATTGCCAATGCTGTTGGCAATACCCAGAAAGAACTGGCAACCCGTTTTGATTTTCGAGGCAGTTCGGCAAATGTCGAGTTGCAGGAAAAAAATAAAACGGTTGTACTCACGGCAGAATCGGACTTTCAGGTTGACCAGCTACGCGCCATGCTGGAACAACATCTCGTCAAACGCAAGCTGGATGTCCAGATCATGGACGTTAAGGATATGCATGCCTCCGGCCGCACGATGACCCAAAGCATCCTGCTCAAAGATGGACTGGATCAGGATACAGCTAAAAAAATCGTCCGTCATATTAAAGATGCTGGATTTAAGGTTCAGGCTGCCATCCAGGGTGACAAAATCCGTGTAAGCGATAAAAAGCGCGATGCATTGCAAACCCTCATTGCCGATCTGCGTCAGCAGAGCTTCGGCATACCCCTGCAATTCAACAACTTCAAAGACTGATAAAAGAAAGGAATCCATGAGCTTCCAAAATGCACTAACCCGGAACCTAGCCCGTCTCTCCTTTGTTCCAGCCACACTGAGACCCAGCATCATATCGCGTCTGCTCGGCAAAGTCGTACCCTACGTTGGTACCTCCGGATTACTCTATGAGTCCCTCGACTTTGAACAGGTCGTGGTCAGCATTCGTAATCGCAAACCGGTACAAAACCATATCGGGGGCGTACACGCCGCTGCCGTTGCCCTGCTTGCCGAGACCGCCAGCGGTTTTGTGGTCGGCATGAATCTTCCGGATGACCGCTTGCCCCTGATCAAAAGCCTGCAGGTCGATTATGTTCGCCGCAGTCAGGGGGGCCTTCGTGCCGTTGCCCGATTAAGTGCCGATCAAATTCACCGATTGCGCAATGAAGAGCGTGGCGAAGTTGAAGTGTTGACCACCGTGACGGATGAACATGGTGATCAGCCCGTACAGTGCCGTATGCTTTGGGCATGGGTTCCCAAAAAACGCGAAAAACGCGAAGAATTATCGACCATGTGCAAACCAGGATTGAAATCCTGAAGCTACACCAAACGTGGTTACCCGCTGTTTTGTGAAAAGCATGGTTGGAGAACCGCATAGCTGAATTAGCTGGCTCGGGCGTTTCGCTGGCGGATTTCTTTTGAAAAAATGCTGAAGGCCTTTGGGATGATTCAATCACAGGGATTTCAGCATGTTCGTTCTGCCGTTTACCCAGCTACGTCAATTGGACGTGTGTGCTTGAACTAAGGCGCAAAAATTCATATCGCCGGATTACCCTCTCCAGCAAGCCCCTCAGGGCATCGGGACTTGCACGGGGTTGTTGTCCAGGCCGTAGTACAATTGTAAGTCGCCATTTGCGCCAACCATGGCATGAACTTTATCCGGGCTGAACCATAAACCTTGCGCTCGAAAGTCCTCCAGGGTCAGTTTGGCTTTCAGGCCATGCCCCATGTCCAGTGGAGCCTTGGTATATCGGCGTAACTGCTGCAGTGCCGGCGCCAAAGGAACCTTAAGGCTGAGCTCAATTTGCTTGCGCAATTCATGCCCCAGCATCCACGATGCAGTTCGCGCCAGAAAACTTGTTGTCGAAAGTGCATAATCGACCTGGGTAAACGACAAGGAACCGGTCTGTGGATCCATGACGGGTGTCGCCTCAAGCACAATCATACCAGCAAATGGCTGATCCAGTTGTAATACCAGCACAGCTCGATCGGCATGACCGTAAACCTGCACCGAGCGAATCGTGACCTGATGACCGTGTACCATCAGAGTACGCCCCGCTATACTTTGATTGAGCAATGCATCTGCTTTACTCAAAGGCATGCCAAAAAGCAAACCAACCCGGAATCCCGGCCTGGACGCCCAGGGCTTGAGTGCAGGCAAGGGCGGTACGGGCTGAGCCACCGGACGCTCACCAAGAACTTCCGGACGGGCCTTCAACTGAATATCCAGGTTCACGATCGAACCGGCACCATCGAGCTGGCTCAAAGCCAAATCACTGGGGTGGAGCAGCAGCCAAAGACCATGTCCCATGTCAACTGGCTGGTTGAGTATGGGCCACACAGCCATCAAAGCCGAGCGAACGCCATCAGCGCTCAGAGCCTGAGTCAGCTCATCCTGGACCAGACGATTAACTTGATCATGAATCCAAGGCAGACTGAGCAGGCTCCCTACATCCAGATTAAGTGCGGTAACCCGGCATGCCCTCAGCCAGTCCATCTTCCAGGCCCCAGGCTGCACCGATACCCCACCCATCTGCAATACGGAAAGAGTCCCATCCAGAGAAAACCGGATCCGCGCCGGTGCCTCACCGAAGCCGCAACCGGCAAGGGTGGCATGGCCCAGCGGCCCCGACATGGAGGCCCGAGCGGCAACGTCCACAACAGCCTGCAGGTGCAGGGCATGATGCACGACCTGCAGTTGCAGATCATCCATGGTCAAACGGTATTCCGTCTGTACCGCCACCCTCAACCCCCCCAAAGCTGCAACAGCCATCTGTTTGCTGCTTTGACCAGCCAGCAAAGGTTTGGGCAGATGGTGCAAAACATCAGCACGCACACTCTGCAGATTGAGTGCAACCGGCACATTAATTTCGGATTCCGTTTGCACAGGAACAGCACTTGGAGACGGATCATTGGCAGGCAGCCGTACCTCGTGTCCAGCGCAACCGGCAAACATCAACGCCAGTAAAACCCAAAATAGACGCATGTTCATGCTGTTTCCTCGCATCCAGCTCACGACAAACGCTCGGTGAACAAACGATCAGCAACATAAGGATTGGTTTGACGTTCAGCTCCGAAGGTTGACATCGGGCCATGCCCTGGGACGAACTGAACCTGATTCCCCAAAGCAAAAAGCCGGGTACGGATTGAGCGAATCAATTCTGGACCATCACCCCCCGGAAAGTCACTGCGCCCAATTGAGCCCGCAAACAACACATCACCCACCCAGGCCAGTTGTTGTTCATGATGGTAGAGCACCACATGACCAGGCGTATGGCCGGGGCAATGCAAAACCTGAAACTGCTCGTACCCCAGTCTCAGCACATCACCATGATCCAGCCAACGATCCGGGACAAACGCCTCGGCCTGGGGCAGGCCAAAGCGAGCCGCTGCGGCGGGCACCAGATCAAGCCAATAGGCATCAGCCTGATGAGGTCCCTCGACCGGCCCCCAGCCCATAGACCTAAGGGCTGCAACAGCCCCCACATGATCGACATGGCCATGGGTCACCCACAACTTTCCGGGCTGCAGCTGTTGTTGACGCACCAAAGCCAATATTCGATCAATGTCACCACCGGCATCAATCAGTGCCGCTTCTCCGGTCTGGTCACACCAGACCAGCGTACAGTTCTGCTGCAGGGGTGTGACTGGAATAATCCTGTATTGCAACATCGCCAAACCTCTCAAACCACACTCGAACCATAACTCATGATGCGCTGATAACGACGCTCCAGTAGGGCTGAAACATCCATGGAGCGCAGCTTTTTCAGATGTTTGAGCAACGACTTGCGCAGATGGTCTGCCACAACGTCAACTTGGCGGTGAGCACCACCTAAGGGTTCAACCACAATATCATCAATCAGGCCGAGATGTTTGAGTCGCTGTGCGGTCAAGCCCATGGCCTCAGCAGCGTCTGGTGCCTTTTCCGCTGTTTTCCATAGAATGGAGGCACAGCCCTCTGGAGAAATAACCGAATAGGTACTGTACTGCAGCATCTGCACGACATCACCAACCCCAATGGCCAATGCTCCGCCGGAGCCACCTTCACCGATGACCGTGCAGATGATCGGCGTTTTCAGACGAGACATCACTGCCAGATTACGGGCAATCGCTTCAGACTGCCCACGTTCTTCAGCATCAATACCCGGATAGGCACCGGGGGTATCAATAAAGGTAATAATCGGGAGCCGAAAACGCTCAGCCATCTCGAACAAACGTAGGGCTTTTCGATAACCATCCGGCTTGGGCATACCAAAATTGCGCCAGACCTTTTCTTTGACATCTCGACCCTTTTGATGTCCAACCAGCATGACCGGCTCGCCCTGGAGTCGGGCCGTTCCGCCAATAATGGCAGGATCATCCGCAAAGACCCGATCACCATGGTATTCATCAAAGTCGGTAAAAATACGGTCAATATAGTCCCTACTGTAGGGACGCAACGGGTGTCGGGACAGCTGAGAGACTTGCCATGGACTGAGCGAACTGAAAATCTCTTCCGTCATGCGCACCAACTTCTCCTCAAGCCGCATGACTTCTTCATCAATGTTCAGATTGGTCCCCTGACCCAGTTTGCGCAGTCCCTCAATCTTGGACTGCAGGTCTGCGATCGGTTGTTCAAAATCGAGATAATTCGGATTCACGCCATGGACTCCTTATGGCCATTCATTCCCAGATCGGTACGCCGCAACAGCTTCAAATCACGGAGACGGCACTGCGCTTCAAACCAGCCACTTGCCAGCGCCTCGAATTCAACCGGCCGGGTAGCGCTCAAAACATCGTCCCGATCATAATGGCCGGGATGGCACATGATCAAGCCCTGATCACTCAGGCTATCCAGCCAATGCAGCATGTAACGCTGAAAAGCCGATGCTTCAAAATGATAGACTCCGGCAAAATCCGTATTCATACAGCAATCCTGAGGTAATGCATGACCTCCCAGCAACTGGATGACCCAAGCCTTAAAGCCACGCCATGAGCGCGTCACCGTTGAACGCAACGGCAAAATACGGCCATAACGCTCCTGCAACACATGCAGCATGGCCTGACGAATCTGCGGCAATTGGTGCACATGCTGGTGACCATCAATATAATCAGGCTCTCGCCCAATGGCCTGTTCAAAGGCATCAAGTTGAGCATGCCAGAATCCATGCAGGTCTTTCATGGTCCATTGCTGCAAATAAGAGCGTCTCCAGACTTCACCCAACGACCAGCAAAGCCGACCCTCAATCGATTGGGTTAAAGAAAAGTGCAATCCAAGCGCCAGATCGCTACAGGCCAGCAAATCAGGCGCATGTTCCCTACACGCTGCTGATTCCGCAAAAATACTGGTTCCGGACAACAAGCCTTTGGCTGCCAGTGCAAGAATAGCCCGATCAATCGGTTCGGACTGGGCAAAATCATCAGCGATCAGCCATAGCCGACGCGAGGGTGTTCCATCAGGAGTGTCTGCCATACGCAAAAGCCCAGAATTTACTGATCAAGAAAGTAAGAACCGCCACGACTACCAGCACGATTGCCAATGAGACATAGTAGGGTATTGCTGGGAAGTCCTGCAACAAGAGCGCAAAAAGCAGCTGGTTGAGCGCAAACGACATCAAGGCCACCATGGCAAAACGAGGCAGTGTCTGCCGGTGCCCGTGTCCAACCTGAAAGGTCAAACGACGGTGCCCGAAATAACTGACCCAAAAGGCACAGCAAAAAGCAAGGATGTTGGCATGCAGTGGCAGCACAGACCAACGTCCCACCAGCAACAGAACCAAAAAGTAATGCACGACAAAGGCAGAGCCGCCGACCAGAACAAACCAGAACAATTGCC
>JAJZUM010000153.1 GCA_021848605.1 Pseudomonadota bacterium
GAACCTGTGGTTTTTCACAACACCTCAAGTTTAATCCACGTCGCTTGAGGTGCGGCAGGTCAATACATGATGTCTATAATCAATTACTAATGCCCTGACCGCTCAGTACACACTAAAGCGTACATCTAAGGATTCTTAACCATGGAACTTCAATTTCTTGGTGCTGCCGGCACTGTAACTGGTTCAAAAACCCTGGTCCAATGCGGAAAAACACGAATTCTTGTCGATTGTGGCCTTTTCCAAGGCATCAAAAATGATCGAGAGCGCAACTGGCAACCCCTAAATATCGATGCACGCCACATCGAAGCGGTTGTGCTTACCCATGCCCACCTTGATCATTCAGGCTATCTTCCCGTTCTGGTTCGAGCTGGTTTCCGGGGACCCGTTTATTGTACCGAGGGTACCCGTGACCTTTGTGCCATTCTTCTGCCTGATGCGGCCCACCTCCAGGAAGAGGACGCCCGGTTTGCCATGCGCAAGGGCTATAGCAAACACAATCCCCCCCTGCCATTATTTACTCAGGATGATGTTCGCCACGCACTTGAACTTTTCAAACCCTACCCGTTTGGACAAAGTTTCATGATCGGAGACAACCTGCAAGGACAATTCAGCCGAGCCGGACATATCATCGGTGCCTCATGTCTGACCCTCGAAGGCGGTGGCCAGCGCGTGGTCTTCTCCGGTGATGTGGGACGCATGAATGATGTCATTATGCAAAACCCGGAGCCTTTGAAAGCCGCTGACTGGCTGGTGGTCGAATCAACCTATGGCAACCGCCGGCATGATCAGGTTGATGCCCGTACTCTACTCACCAACCTGGTTAACCGGGTCGCTCGTCACGGCGGAACGCTGCTCATACCTGCTTTTGCCGTTGGACGTGCCCAGATGGCCCTGCACCTGCTCTGCGGATTACGCGAGGAAGGTGCCATTCCGGCTTTGCCAATTTATCTGAATAGCCCCATGGCCATCAAAGCCACCGAAGCCTTTATGCAGCACAGCCAAGAACATCATTTGAGCCCGCATGAATGCCAGCGTATGCACTCCATGGTTACTTATGTAGAAACACCGGAGCAATCCATGGATTTGACCACACGCAAAGGCCCCATGATTGTGGTTTCTGCCAGCGGTATGGCGACCGGTGGACGGGTATTGCATCATCTGCGTCAAGTTCTCCCAGATCATAACAGTGCTGTACTGTTCATGGGCTACCAGGCTGCCGGTACCCGTGGTGATGCCATCGCCCACGGGCACACACCCATTCGCATACATGGCGAATCTATTCCAGTACATTGCCATGTCGAACATCTGGATTCACTGTCTGCTCATGCTGATTACCAGGAACTGATTGACTGGCTAAGAGCCCTGCCAAAAGCACCGCAAATGACACTGATCAATCACGGTGAACCCGCTGCAGCTGATGCCTTGCGATGTCATTTGGCTGAACAGTTGCACTTTCCTGCCCGTGTTGCCGAATTCAAGGCACGGTACGACACCCTGCAACCTCAGAGTGCGCCACTCTGAGCCGTTAGTCCTCAAGCCATGGGTGCTGATACATTCAGCACCGAATAACCCGGCCAGGCTGTATATACCTGAACGCAATCTGTGCGTGCAGCCAGCCGGCCAATCAGTTCAAGTTCAGTTTCAGTATAAAACTTGCGCAGAGTAATGATACTGTCATGAATAAAATCCGCAGATCGCATGACGATTCCTGCTGTCGGTACCACCGCATAAAGACCCAAAGACCGTTGTCCATCAATGCCGACAAAGGCCATTGAGGCCACCCGAAGGGACTGGTGCATCATCAAGGCGAATTGGCCAGGACTGAAATGGTGGATGCTTTGGGTCACCACCACCAGATCATAGGCACCCGATTCAACACTCGAAAGATCAAAGGCATCAAGTACCTGAAACTGAACCCTGCTGTCCTCCGCAGCCGCCTTCCGCCGGCAAGCCTCAACATGCTCAGGGAAATAGTCTGAACCCGTCACCGTGACATCGAGACCATCCTCCCTGGCCTGGCGGGCAAGCGTCATGGCAAAGGCTCCTGAGCCACTGGCCAGTTCCAGCACATGCACCGTTCGGCCTTGCTCCTGCATCCTGCGCTGGATCATCGGTTTTAGAATCCGGTAAAAACGTTGATACGCAAAAACCCAGCGATTGAACTGATGCAAAGCATCAATAATTCCGACACGCCGCCTCGCATCAAATTCCTCCAAATCAAGATATTCGGGTTTGTCGGTTAGCAACAAAGCATCCATCCCTGCTTCCAATCGACATAACCAGCTTACTTGTTTAGCCCGTTCGGGCCGTGTCCGACGCAGCTCAGCAATCGCTTGATCAGCGTGTTGTGCAAGCTCGGACGGGTTGTGCCAGTGGCCATATCGTTCCAGCCATTGTGATAGTACTTTTTGATCCACATCCCGATGCTGCAACATCATCCACTCCCTTGTTCAATTAAAGAGATCACCAGACCTTTCAACCTGGAACCGCACGCCCACGATACACCCAGGTCATGGGGCGGGGCCCACGCACATAGCCACTGTGCATGTCTTCAATCCGAAAACCGGCTCGCTTGAGGAGCCCCGGAATATCGCGATCTAAGTGACAGCCGCCGGCCAGTGGTTTCCAGACAGGATTGAGCCGCCGCTGCCAGCGTTGAACCGACTCGGTTGGAGCCAACCCATGCTCACAAAAAAGCAAATGCCCCTCCGGACGCAGTACCCGACGCATTTCCTGCAACGCCGCTTCAACATCAGCAATGCTGCACAGGGTAAACGTACAAACAACCGTATCAAACTGGGCACTGTCAGCATCAATACGTTCCATGGCCAAAGGCACCATCTCGACCGGGATACTTATCTGCCTTGCCTGTTTTTCAGCGAGAGCATGCATCGCCAGCGCCGGGTCTACGGCATGAATCCGCTTGACCCGATCGGGACGATAAAATGGCAGGTTATGTCCAGTACCCAGTCCAACCTCAAGAACCAAACCTTCTGCCTCGGGTATCAGCAAGGCTCGCTGCTTCATGATCGAACCTGTTCCGCAGGCATAATGAATCAGATGAGGCAGAATTCTTTGTTCATACCAGATACCCAAACCCATACATCCTCCTAAGCAGAAAGCCGGTCTGCAAGACGGCTGGCTGCCTTGCAAGCCAAAGCCATGATGGTAACCTGCGGATTGACCCCCAGTGAACCCGGAACCATGGAGCCATCCAAAACATACAATTGTTCCATACCATACACGGCCCCGTCTTCGGAGACCACCCCCTGATCAGGTCCTGAACCCATGCGGCAAGTTCCAAGGGGATGATAAGCTGAAATTAAAAAATCCCTCGGTGTACTTGTACCCAGCCAGCGCCGCAGAGCTTCTTCATGCTTAAAGTTTGGGATGTTACGCCATGACGGCACCGACACCGAAACGGCCCCCGCCGCAAAGTACATGCGAGCGAGCTCCAGGATTCCTCGACGAAACAGGCTGAAGTCGTTGCTATTGAGCCAGTACAGGATCCATGGCCAATCCGGGTGAGGACCTGGCAAAACCCGGCCACGCGACTGATCACGGATCATAAAACCGAAATAGGCCGTATGCGGATAGTCTTCTACAAATCGGGTCCAGTCCGAACCTAGTTCTGGTTTGAGCAGGGCATGCCCCAACAAAGGGAGCGTCCCCCCCTCAAAAACCAAACCTTCTGACTGCAGGTCATGTACGCCAAATCCCTGGGGAATACTTTGATCATGATTCATGACGCGATCCGGAAAATGTCCGAGCACGACACCGGCCGGATGCAAACTCAGATTACCGCCCAACTTAGGATGTCTGATGCCTTGCCGCATCAGAAAAACCGGTGTCAGCAGACTCCCCATGGCCAATACAGTCGCCGAAGCACGCACACTGATCGTACGTCGCTGTCCCTGTTGATCCGTTCCGCTTGCCACACACCCCCGAACCACACCCCCCTCACGCAGCAAGGATTCAACCTTCATGCCAGTCATCAATACCGCCCGGTCTTGCAAAGCACGGGGCATAAAACTGACCAGTGTGGACTGCTTGGCGTCCGTGGGACAGCCGTACTGACACAGGGCCTGACCATCACATCCTTCAGCATTTCGTAGTAGGGGCCCGTAGTGCCGGTAGCCACAACGTTGTGCCCCATCAGCAATAATTCGTCCAATTTCTCCCACATAACGAGGATCGGCCGGTGCCACTTTCAAGACATCCAGAACATGCTGTACCCACGGTTCCCAGGCCGACTCGCCAAATCCTGACAAGCCATGTGCCCTCCATTCCGTCAGCACTTCGACCGGCAAAGGCATGGCTGTTCCCGAATTGATGGTGGTTGTTCCGCCGACTGCACGCCCTACGGGAACGGGAATCACCGTCTGTCCCACAGCCATTGTCATCCCCGAAGCACGATAAAGCTTCGGTACCAGGCGAGCCACGTCCCCATCAAAATCCTGCCGATCATGATAAGCGCCTTCTTCCAGCACAAGCACAGCCAGCCCCCGTGCGGCCAGAGTCGCTGCAGCTGCAGCTCCCCCCGCGCCACTGCCCACAACAACGACATCAATCTCCCATTCCTCTTCAGCAAAACGATCATCCTCAGAAAGGATTTGCTGCTTCCAGCGCGGCTCTGCTTCAGGCAACGCAATCATTCGAATCGACCGAACCGACATGGCCGCAGCGAGTTCCGGATGACGGGCATGCTGCAAACGCAAGGGCATGGTCAGCAACCGACCAGCCATACCCTCGAACAGAGGAATGGTTTGAAGAAACCGAAGACGCACATCAGCATTGGCCACTTCGAATGACTGTCGGTATCGCAACCAGAACCCTGTTCTTAATCCCCTTAGAAACAGCTTTATTCCCTCTGAAACCATGGGATATTGCTGTAATTCATCGAGGACTTCATCAGGAATCACAGAAAGATCTGCACTTGGGATACGCGCACCCGCTGGGAAAAAAGACTGAATAACCAGCGACAAAGTATGCAGATCAGCATCGGACAAACTGGACATGGCGTACTTCCACTCACGAAGTGATTGCCTATACTAGACGCACATATTACAAATATGCAAATATGGCGACATGCGATGACACATTCAGGAGCTTGGCCATGTTGGGAATCAAGGGGCTTGTCATTCAGGAACGCATGAACGGCTGGATACGCTGGAATCATTCGGATCGGCCGCTTGCCATGTCATTTCATATCCGAGCGTTCAGCCCAAAAATCTTGCGTTTTGGTGGTGAACGCCGTCTTGAGGGTAGCCTCCACATAGCTGGCTATACTCCAGTCAGCGTCCGTGGACATCTTCGGCTGGCGCTAACTGGCCCACACTACTGTCTGCACGCTGAAATACCTGGCCTTGGTCTTGTGCGTCTTGTTGGCCACAAAACCTACCAACTGAAACAATTCAGGAAATCCCTGGTAACCTGCCCAATGTCCCTATACCAGGGCAACCAGATCATCGGTCAAGCAGAAGTTCGCTACGAAGAACCGATCTACCAGTTCCCATTCAAATCAGTACGCCTGGTTTTGGGATAACGGGCATGATCAACCCCTGTGCGGTGATGATGCGAAGGCTTGATGGTGGCCTGTATGAGTCATTTTATTTCCGGGGCACATCGCTCGATGGTCAACAAGCTTTCTGGCTGAAGCACAACCTGCTGCGCAAAAAAGACGGCAAACAGATTCAACTTGACCTGGCCATCATCCTTTTTGACCGAACCAGCCATAAGACTGAATTGGCCCATTGCAGTCAAATCCTTTCTGAAGACCAACTCCCTGTCGACTGGCAATCATTTCATTGGTCTTCCCACCCTCATTCATTCTGCCAGATTCAGGCAGAGCATCTAGGCGGTGGAATCGTTGCGCAAAGCAAGAATGCCCGTTGGGATCTTCAGTGCCAAAACCAAGGCGAACTGTTGCTGCATTTTCCCCATGAACGCTGGTATCACTCAGCCTGGCCTAAAAAAAAGCTCCTGACCGTATCCAGCCGTATCCTCTTTCATGGCTCCATACAGATTGGCACTCAAACCCTGCATGGACCATGGCTGGGCATGCAGGGACACAACTGGGGACGCGAACATGCCTATCGTTATGCATACGCTAACTGCACCGATTTTGATCAGGCCGATGCCTATTTTGATGGCCTTAGCGCCCAACTGGCCATTGCCCATAAAAGAATCATCACACCTCGGCTATCACTCGGAGTCCTCTGTCTCGGGAGGCAATGGTACCGTTTTAACCAGCTTGAGCGCGCCCTGTTTCAGCCGGTCACAAAACTTGACCATGAAAATTGGCAGATAGAACTAAGCAATCGTACCCATCGACTACGGGTTCAGGTCAGCGCCCCATCACCCGAAACCTGTGCCTGGGTCGCCCTCAATTATGATCATCCCGATGGCAACCGTTCCGTTGTTCGCAATACCAAATTTGCCCAAATCAATCTTGAACTCCTGGACAAAGGTCAAAAACTGATCCAGTCAATCAGCAGCGATCGCTGCGAACTGGAAACACTCATGCCAGAAGATCTACCCACCATGGGCTACAGTACACCTTTGCTCATGCAAACATCCGACACTGAACACCTAAGCAGCCCTCATATTTGATCATGATGAGGTGTCACCTCCTGTTGCTGATGGATCTTGCGATTCATGGGCATCCCGAAATGTTTGGTCAGATCAACGCCAATAACTTGAGGACGAGCGATCTAACCCGGGTTTAACGAGCTTCTCTTGAATTTTGGCCATTTTCGTTCATAGAAATTCGCAACACATTGATTTGTATAGGGTCGATCCTTGACGCCCGTTTTGT